>JARXAV010000111.1 GCA_029865665.1 Flectobacillus sp.
ATACCCGTTGGAGAGCCAGAGCCTGTTTGTAACAAGTTAGGCACAGTGCCCGGGTCGTTCAAATGCCAGTGCCGTAAAGGAATTTCGGTTTCCATATTGGTGCGTGGATAAGGCCATGAAGCACGAGTCAGTTGGTCTTTATACCCAAAATTACCATACTCCATTACGTAGTTAATACGTACCCCTTTGTTCCCATCGTCATCATTATCTGACTGCCAAAGCGTGCCATACGAGTCTATAGCAACCTCGTAAGGGTTTCGGAAGTTTTGGCCTAAACATTCCACTTCGCTACCGTCAAGATTACATCGAAAAACCATTCCTTCTTGGAAATTTTTGGGAGAAATTTCTTTGCCAAATTGATCTTTTACGGGGTTACCTAAGGCATCTTTTAACTGACGGCCTTCATTACCACAGTTAAAATACAATTTGTTATCTGGCCCAAAAACAAAGGTGTGAATACCATGATCGTGTTGCTCTCCTTCTAAACCTTGAAATAAAATTTCCTTTTTATCCGCTTTATCGTCGCCATCGGTATCTGTTAATTTCCAGATGTAAGGACTTTGTGACACGAGTACGACATTACCTAAAACGGCAATTCCTAAGGGAGCATTTAACGAAGGGTCTTGATAAAAAACCTTACTTTCATCCGCTTTGCCGTCGCCATTGGTATCGGTCAAAATAACAATTCGGTCACCTTCTTTTTTGGTAGGATTGCCAGTGATTGCAGGGCGATAGTTATATGCTTCCAATACCCATACTCGTCCTTTGGTATCGACTTCTATATCAGTAGGATTCATTAACATGGGTTCGGTAGCAAAGGTACTAACTGCCAATCCTTCCGCTACTTTCAGCCCTTCAAGAGCATTTTCGGGTAAGCGTCGTTGCGTCTCACTCAAGAGAGAGTCAAGCGAATGGTTGATAAACCTGCTAGTGGAAGATTGTTCTAAAGAAGCCAAAGTTAGTACAGTGCCAACTAAGATAGCGGCAACTCCCAAATAGTTATTGGGAGAACGAAAATTAAGCATAGTGATGGAGGACGAGATAAATTTAGTATGAAGGAATCGTTGTACTCAGTAGTTCAAGTGAAATTAGTGAAATTTTACGAATGATTTGTATGTTTTTGTGATGTCTTGTAGGGTAAGGGAGTCGAAGGGAGTGTTGGAGAACCTATGAGATTTCAACAATCTCATAGGTTTGAAGCAAAATAATATAGAATGTTCGTTTCGGGTAAGTACCTAAAATTAATATTTGCTACTATTTCTGTATTAAGGTGCTGGCTTAACCTGTTGATTTTGAGTGCATCTTGATTAACAGATATACGATTAACTAATAATAGCGTGTTACTTATTTTTAATGAATAGAGCTATTGCTTACTTGCTCGTCCGTATGGAAGTCAAAGCGATAAATGTCATCAATTTTAGAACCAGCTGGGATATCCATTACTTCTTTGATTAAGCCTGTATGCATATCAAATACCCAACCATGTAAATGAGGTAGTTCTCTGTTTTTCCATGCACGTTGTATAACGGTTGTTTGAACTAAGTTATTGACCTGTTCTGCTACATTAAGTTCTACCAAGCGGTTGAATCTTGCATTTTCGTCTTCAATTTTTTGTAGTTCTTCATCGTGTTTTGCATATACATCTTTAATATTTCGTAACCATTTGTTAATCAAACCTAGGTCTTGATTTCCCATAGCTGCTTTCACCCCTCCACAATTATAGTGACCGCACACAACGACGTGTTTTACTTTTAAAACCTCAACCGCATACTGTAATACCGAAAGGATATTGATGTCAGTATGTACCACTAAGTTTGCCACATTACGGTGAACAAATACTTCTCCAGGTTGCATATTGGTGATTTCCTCGGCAGGCACACGGCTATCTGAACAACCAATCCATAAGAAATTTGGCTGTTGATCTTTGGATAGATTTGTGAAATAATTTTCATCTAATTCTAGCTTTTCCTTAGCCCAAGCTTTGTTGGCTAATAATACTTTTTTGTAGTCTTTCATAAAAATTAGTGTGCTGAATCAATGTCAGCATCGTATTGGTTTATATCTCCTTGAATTTTACGGTTTACTCTGTAAAACTCTACACTTATATGTTTGGCTTTTGCACCTTTTTTAAATTCATAAAGAAGAGTGAAAATATCGTGGTCAATGAAATTAGCTTTTGAGCCATCAATATAGACTTCGTCACCTTCTTTTAGACCCATTAGAATCTGCTTCATTCTTGGCTTATTGAGGAAAGAAACATCTTTATTGAATTTGATTAAGATACTATTGCCTTCTTGAATAACCGAAATGACGGATCTAAAGTTGGTAAATACCACAAAGAGTAATCCTGTAAAAGTACCAACAAAAATACCGATTAATAAATCTTCAAAGATGATTGTTAGTATGGTAATGGTAAAAGGAACATACTGGTCGTATCCTTGGTTAAACACCTGCTTGATTTTCTCTGGACTTGCTAATTTATAACCAACCATTAACAGTATAGCAGCTAAAGCAGCTAAAGGAATATGATTCATTAACTGCGGTATAAAAATGACAGAGCCAACTAATAATATGCCATGAACAATCGCTGACATACGGGTACGCCCTCCTGCATATACGTTAGCAGAGGTTCTAACAACGACGGAGGTGATAGGGAGACCTCCAAAAAAGCCAGAAATAGTATTGCCAATGCCCTGAGCAACGAGTTCTTTATCGGATGATGAAATCCGACGTTCGGGGTCAATACTATCTGATGCTTCTAAGCTTAATAGCGATTCTAAACTGGCAACGATTGCCAAGGTAATAGCTGTTTTGTAGGTGGCAGCCTTTGTAAGAAAACTAAAATCAGGAAAGAGCAATGAACCTGTAAAGGCATTCCAGCTATCAAAAATAGGCATGGTAACCATGTGTTTGGTAGAGTTGCCTAAGTAATAAGCTGGTTTATAAATAGCATATAATTCATTGATGAAAATTCCCAAACCAACTGCTACCAGTGAGGCAGGAATAGCTTTGAAGAAGGTTATTTTTTTCTTGGCTGCATAGTCCCATAAGATTAGTAAAATCAAACAGGCAATCGTAATGTTTACAGCACCATAGTTAAAGTCAATAAAGGAGCGAATAAGTTCTGTAAAGGTATTTTGGTTATCCATTTGTTCGAATTCAAATTCACCTTCATAGTCTTGGTCGTCACCTAGTGCATGTGGAATTTGTTTTAGAATGATTACGAGACCAATAGCCACTAACATTCCTTTGATAACGCTTTCGGGAAAATAGGCACTAAATTTTCCTGCTTTGATGTATCCTAAAATAATTTGTAAAAAGCCTGCTAAAACTACTGCAACCAAAAAACCTTGATACGAGCCTAAGTCTTTGATGGCAGTGGCAACAATAACGGTTAAACCTGCGGCAGGTCCACTCACCGAAATTTCAGAACCCGATAAGATACCGATGATAATCCCTGCAATAACTCCCGCAATGATTCCTGAAAATAAAGGGGCTCCTGATGCCATAGCGATGCCTAGGCAGAGAGGTAGAGCTACTAAAAAGACTGATAAACCCGCTTTCCAATCGGATTTGAAGAGTGCTTTTTTATAATAATGTAATGATTCCATGTCTTGAAATGAGAAAATAATATGAACCCATCGCAAGCCTATTTCTTAGTGAAGTAGGTCGAAGTGGATGTACTATTTCTTTGATTAGTAAATAAAAAATTAACTTTTAATCGTGCTAATAATCAGTATTAACAGGCACGTTAACGAAAACTATAGAACATAACGATTACGATTCAGCCTGATTAGTAATTAACTATCAACAACTTAATCGAAAGAGTGATGTGTTATAATTGAATGAATTAAGAAGGATGGGTTGCTACACTCGTGGAGGAGGAGAAACGATGTCGAAGTAGCCTTTTGAGGGCTTACAAGCATGGTAGAAAAAATAAGAAGTACTGTGCTGAATGATTAGTCGTTGATGATGTGTATTGCAACGTTGTTGTTGATAGTCGTGAGGTATATACGATTCATCAAAGTCGTCTTGTGAATCATTGTCACTTTTCTTATTCGTAGAGGCACTATCATTATCTCGTTCGTTTTCTGATTCCGTTTTAATAGAAGAGATTGACTTTCCTTTTTCGAAAAAATGACTTACATACGCAACTACACCTGTATTCACACCTATAAACTGCAAGGCGATTGCTAAGCAGAAAAAGCGGAATACAATATGTTGTCTAAGTATTTTGTTCATAATTTGGAATGCAAAATTTCATATATTTATTCATATATCCAAGTCGAAAAATACAAATTTAGATTTTGCACTCCAGAGATAAGAGAGGGGGAATTAACTAACTTACCATTCTAGTTTTCCTGTCTTATTATATTGTGCTAATGCTTTTTTGATTTCGGCAATACGATGGTCGGGGTCGGGGTGTGTACTCTGGAATTCAGAAGGGGCACGACCACCTGCTGCTTGCTTTAAGACTTCCATCACATCAATCATTTGAGCTGGGTCATACTGGGCTTCTAGCATATATTTCACGCCAAATTTATCAGCTTCGAGTTCGTCGTTACGGCCATATTTCATCGTAATCATCTTGCCAACATACTGAGCAATTGCGGTCGAATTATTAGGATTATAAGGGTCAGCAGTTGCCGTTACTGCCGCAGAAAGTAAGCCATTTGTCAATTCGTCTTTGGCCATTTGTTGTGCTGAGTGACGACCAATCACATGCCCCACTTCATGCCCTAATACTCCTGCAAGCTGGTCTTCTGTTTTAAGTCTTTTGAGCAATCCAACCGTAATGAAAATTTGTCCTCCAGGCAACGCAAAAGCATTAATTGTTTGAGGGTCAGCTAATAAATGAAAGTTGAACTGATAAGGAGATTTGGCAGCTTCCGAATTATTAACGACTTTCATACCAATTGCTTTTACATAATCTTGCAATTTTTGGTCTTCATAAAGGCCTCCAAATTCGGCAGCCATTTGGGGAGCAGACTGTAAGCCCGTAGCGATTTCTTGCTGAGGGGTCATGGTAACAGCTTGGCGTTTCCCTGTGATGGGGTTCACCTGCATTTTTGAAAAATACGAAAATAAAGCAATCACTGCCATGATTAATCCCATGATTAAACGGGAACGGAAAACGCCTGCGTTCATGTTTCTGACGATGTTTTGAACTAATGTTTATGAAAGATTAAAGCTAAAATTACGTATTTCCATGAAACCGCACAATGTTCTTGTCGATGTTTCTTACCTTTTGCCGTTTAATAGGTGCAAACTTGGCTAAGTGCTAAGTGAGAAATGCTGGAGTGCTTGCAAATTGTAATGTTAAATTTTGTTAAATCTTATCTTAGTTAAGTGGTATTCCTCGTTCTATGTTAGAAATTTGGAGAAACATGGCAATGGTAGTCTTGAAACGAGAATAGACTTGGTTATACAAGCCTTTTTGAGAGGATATAGGAAAACTTATGAGAAATCTATCTTATTGAAACAAAAAACCTTAGCTCATTTTCTGTTTATACCCAAAAAAATTATAAATTTGCACTCTTATGCGAAAAAACGTTTTATTATTCATACTATTTACGCTGTTTATGTCTTCTTGTGGCGGGTTCGAGAAAATCCGTAAAATGACTGATGAGAAGAAAAAATATACAGAAGCTGTAAAATATTATAAAAAAGGGGAGTACGACAAAGC
>JARXAV010000204.1 GCA_029865665.1 Flectobacillus sp.
GGGCATGAGGTTTCTCATGCGATTGCTAAGCATGGTGCCGAGCGTATGAGTCAGGGAATGGTAGCAGAAGGGCTTCTAGCAGCAGGTCAAGCAGGTTTAGGTATTGCAATGGCAAATAAACCAGGGGCAACTCAAACACTGTGGAATACCGTTTTTGGAGTGGCAGCACCAGCAGCAGCTCAATTAGGATTATTAGCACATGGACGTAACCAAGAATCGGAAGCTGATCATTTAGGGTTAATCTTTATGTCGATGGCAGGTTATGACCCTAAAGAAGCCGTGAATTTCTGGGGAAGAATGGCTGCCTTGTCTAAAGGATCAAAGACTCCAATCTTTTTGTCATCACACCCTTCTGATACACAACGCATAGCAGACATTCAAAAATTAATGCCAGAGGCACTTAAATATTACCAAGTAACTTCTACTACGCCAACCACTACATCGGGTTCTAAGAAGTATTAGTTTTTTGGATTGAAAAATAAGGTGTGTAAAAAGTGTAGAGTTTAACGTTTAAAGCATTTTATACCAAATAATATATCTGTTTGGGGCTTTAATCCGAGCGACAGTTGCTCATAAACTTTTAACTTTTTACACACCTTATTTGTGTTTAAATGGAGAATTAACCTCAATAAAACGCCCTACTTCATATAATACCCCGATTCAATTACAGTGGTTTTCCCGTCAACGGTTACGGTGTAATTAAACCCTTTTTGAATGGCGTATGCTCCGTATTCTCCTTTTTTGTTGAGTGCAAGGTAGCCGATTTGGAATTCTTTGTAGTTATAGCGTTTTACGATACGCATGATGGCTTCTTCGCAAGCTTTCTGAGGGGTTTTTCCATTTCGCATTAATTCTACAATCAGGAAAGAACCAAGTGTTTTTAATACAAATTCTCCGAGTCCAGTTGCACAAGCTCCACCTACTTCGTCGTCGCAAAAAACTGCTGCTCCAATCACGGGAGAATCGCCTACACGTCCGTGCATTTTGAACGCTAAACCACTCGTAGTACAAGCCCCAGATATTTCTCCTTTGTTTCCTAAAGCGAGAAGTCCAATAGTATCATGGCGTTCAATATTGATTTTAGGTTCGTACTTGGATGTCTTTTTCCATTCTTCCCATGCTTTCTTGGCCGTTTCTGTAAGGAGGTTTTCTTTTTTGAATCCTTGGTCAAGAGCAAACTGTAAAGCTCCTTCGCCCGATAGCATAACGTGTGGGGTTTTTTCCATTACGGCTCTTGCTACCGAAATG
The DNA here is from genome assembly GCA_029865665.1 of Flectobacillus sp. The sequence continues at coordinate 1,249 of JARXAV010000204.1, forward strand.
GGGTGCATGATATTTTGAAGAAAGGTAACTGAACCAGCATTGCCCTTTTCATCCATGATGCAAGCATCTAAGGTTACGATTCCGTCTCTATCGGGAAAACCACCATAGCCTACAGAAGTATCGTTAGGGTCAGCTTCTGGTATTCTGGCTCCAGCTTCTACGGCATCCAATGCACGTCCTGTTTTTTGGAGAGATTCCCAAGCGGCGGTGTTCGCTTTCTCGTTTTTCCAAGTTGAGATAACGATTGGGCTTTTCGTTTTTGTTGTCAGATTACTTGCTTTACTACTTGCGGAGGCTAAGGTAGCAAGTGCTGTTGTTTGTTGAAGAAATGTTCTACGTTTCATGGGTGAGTGTTTGTTTAATGAAGAGGTAATAGCACCTTCTGTTGAATTAGATAGTAAAAGAAAGCATAAAAGGGGAGAGTATTGTAAGGTATTATCGTGTTTAAACGCACAAAAGGTATTTTTACTTAGGAAAAATAAAAGCCGAGCTATCTTTCGATAACTCGGCTTTCTATTTAGTACTTATTCGATACAATTAGATTGTTCCGTTCAATACTTGTTCTACTTTTTCAGCAGCTTCTTTCAAAAGAACCGCAGAGTACACTTTCAATCCTGACTCGTCAATGATTTTAGCTCCTTCTGCTGCGTTAGTTCCTTGTAAACGAACGATGATTGGAACAGGAATTTCACCGATAGCTTTGTAAGCTTCAACAACACCTGTAGCAACACGGTCACAACGAACAATACCACCAAAGATGTTAATCAAGATAGCTTTTACGTTTGGATCTTTTAAGATAATACGGAAACCAGCTTCTACTGTTTTCGCATTAGCTCCTCCCCCTACGTCAAGGAAGTTAGCAGGATCACCACCAGAAAGTTTGATAATGTCCATCGTAGCCATAGCAAGACCAGCACCGTTAACCATACAACCAACGTTACCATCTAATTTAACGTAGTTAAGGTCATTAGCAGATGCTTCTACTTCTAATGGATCTTCTTCCGTTACGTCACGTAATGGAATGAAGTCTGCATGACGGTAAAGAGCGTTATCGTCTAAGTCAACTTTAGCATCAACTGCTAAAATTTTGTTATCAGATGTTTTCAACACTGGGTTGATTTCAAACATTGATGAATCCGTTTCAACATAAGCTTTGTAAAGAGCATTGATGAACTTAACCATTTCTTTGAAAGCATCACCTGACAAGCCTAAAGCGAAAGCCACTTTACGAGCTTGGAATTGTTGTAAACCAACTCTTGGGTCAATCCATTCTTTGAAGATTTTTTCAGGAGAATGTTCAGCTACTTCTTCAATGTCCATACCACCTTCTGTAGATGCCATGATTACATTGCAACCAGCACCACGATCAAGTAAGATAGAAAGGTAGTATTCTTTAATTTCAGATGGGCCTGGGTAATACACGTCCTCTGCAATTAAAACTTTACTTACTTTCTTTCCTTCTGGGCCAGTTTGGTGAGTAATTAACTGCATTCCCAAGATTTGTTCCGCTTTTTCACGAACTTCTTCTAAATTTTTGGCAAGTTTTACCCCGCCTCCTTTACCACGACCACCTGCATGGATTTGTGCTTTGATAACGTGCCATTGAGAGCCAGTTTTTGCTGTCAGCTCACGGGCAGCTTCCACTGCTAATGCGGGTGTATCCACAACGATGCCCTCTTGAATACGGACTCCGTAGCTTTTGAGAATGTCTTTAGCTTGATACTCGTGAATATTCATTTGTAATTGTACAGTTATGTAAAAGATTCACACTAATGAGAAAAATGTCTTTTCTCTTAAACGTCCGCTAAATTACTTACAAACTTCTAAACTTAGGTTTTTTATTTGCTAAATATTTATAGAAATTTTTCAATGGCTTCTTTTAAAGATGTCATAATGCTCGTTTGTTTCGTTATATATGTGTTCTTGTTACTTTTTTTTATCTCATTTTTGTTGTTGTTTTGTCCTAAAAATAAATAAAGACTCGTATGCTCATTGCTGAAAATATAACCAAAACCTACGGTAGTTTACAGGTATTAAAGGGGATTGATTTACAAATAAAAAAAGGAGAAATTGTTTCCGTTGTAGGGGCTTCTGGGGCTGGTAAAAGTACGTTGTTACAAATTATCGGAACATTGGATGCTCCAGATGCTGGACGGGTATTGATTGATGGAGAAGATATTACTTCTTTGAATGCTAGGTCTTTAGCCAATTTTAGGAATCAAAAGATTGGTTTCATCTTTCAATTTCATAACCTGTTGGGGGAATTTACAGCACTCGAAAATGTGTGTATGCCTTCTTACATTCAGGGAAAGTCGGAGAAAGAGGTACGGGCAAGAGGAGAGGAGTTATTAACGCTCTTGGGCTTGCAAGACCGTATCCATCATCTGCCTTCTAAAATGTCGGGTGGGGAGCAGCAACGTACTGCCGTTGCCAGAGCATTGATGAATTCTCCTGCGATTATCTTTGCCGATGAACCGTCGGGTAACCTCGATTCTAAAAATGCCCAAGAGTTACATCAATTATTTTTTGACTTGAGGGATAAATTTGCTCAAACCTTTGTTATCGTTACGCACAATGAAGAATTAGCGAACATGGCAGACCGTAAATTGGTTATGCAGGATGGTATGATTGTATCCTAAATGCGATTGTTAAAAAAGCTAAAAGTCTGCCATTCTGTCAGAATTTATCTTAAAATTGTGTAACTTGCAGGTCTATTCAAAAAGAAACAAAATTATACGTACGACTCCGTTCGGGATTGTCCAAACAACGGGATAAACTGGTTTAGGAGGAGTATCGAATGGTTATCATAGATTATTATCTACTTAAAAATAAATGAAAAGTTTAGAAATACTTACGGACGAAGATAAGCAAACCTTGGAAGTTGCTCGTATTTCATTGGACGAACAGGGTAAAGAGGGAAAGAAAAAGTTATATATTGAAAGCTACGGCTGTCAAATGAATTTTTCGGATAGCGAAATCGTGACTTCCATCTTACAAGAAAATGGCTACGCTACTACTTCTACAGCAGCAGATGCAGATGTTATTTTATTGAATACCTGTGCGATTCGTGAAAATGCAGAACAAAAAGTAAGACATCGTCTTACGCAGTTTACGCATTTGAAGAAGAAAAATCCACAAATGGTGGTGGGTGTTTTGGGCTGTATGGCCGAACGTTTGAAAACGAAATTTTTGGAAGAAGAAAAAATCGTGGACGTAGTGGCAGGGCCAGATGCCTATCGTGATTTACCGAATCTCTTCAATGAAGTGGACGAAGGTCAAAAAGCGATTAACGTATTTTTATCAAGAGATGAAACGTATGCAGATATTAAACCCGTTCGTTTACATTCCAATGGAGTAACGGCTTTTGTGAGTATCATGCGTGGTTGTGATAATATGTGTTCTTTCTGCGTAGTGCCTTACACTCGTGGGCGTGAGCGTTCGAGAGATGTATATTCTATCTTGAAAGAATGTCAAGATTTGTTTGACGATGGTTTTAGAGAAGTAACCCTTCTTGGACAAAATGTGGACTCTTATAAGTGGGAGTCTGAAGATACTACTGAAAAGGTAAACTTTGCTCAGTTATTAGAACGAGTAGCCTTGGTAAACAGTGATTTGAGAGTGCGTTTTGCAACATCGCATCCCAAAGATATTACCGACGAAGTGTTGTACACTATGGCTAAGTACGAAAATATCTGTAACTATATTCACTTGCCAGCTCAGAGTGGAAATAGCCGTATCTTGAAATTGATGAACCGTACCTATGACCGTGAATGGTATATCAATCGTATTGATGCCATTCGTACGATTTTGGGAGAAGAATGTGCCATTTCTCAGGATTTAATTACAGGTTTCTGTACTGAAACAGAGGAAGAACATCAAGATACGCTGTCATTGATGGAATATGTGAAGTATGACTATGGGTATATGTTCGCTTATTCGGAAAGACCTGGAACACCAGCCGCAAAGAAATTGGTAGATGATATTCCAGAGGAGGTTAAAGCTCGCCGTTTGAATGAAGTCATTGCGGTTCAAAGACGATTGTCGCTCGAACGTAATCAGATGGCCGTAGGACAGGTTTATAAAGTGTTGGTAGAAGGTTTCTCGAAACGTTCGGATGATTTCTTATGTGGACGTAATGACCAAAATAAAATGGTTATTTTCCCGAAAGAAAACTATAAAAAAGGGGAGTACGTACAAGTACTTGTCACAGAATGTACCTCTGGAACACTTCTTGGAAAAGCGGTTAATTAAGCTATGATACCATCAGAATTACAACCTATTAAAGCCAGATTTGGGATTATCGGAAATGCTCCTTCCCTAAATCATGCAATTGAAGTGGCTGTTCAAGTTGCTCCAACGGATATGACTGTGCTGATAACAGGAGAAAGTGGTTCTGGTAAAGAATCATTTTCTAAAATTATCCATAATTTATCCGTTCGGAAACATGGACAGTTTATTGCCGTAAACTGCGGGGCAATTCCAGAAGGAACAATTGACTCGGAATTATTTGGACACGAAAAAGGCTCGTTTACGGGAGCCTTAGAGGCTAGAAAAGGCTATTTTGAAGTAACCGACGGCGGAAC
>JARXAV010000224.1 GCA_029865665.1 Flectobacillus sp.
CTAAGTAATTCGTAGGTTTTTTCTTACCCCACCATTCACGAGAGCCATTGAGAGCTCCGACTGTTAAATTCTCTTTTGCAATCCCTGCATCAGCAACGGCTTTTTGTAGTTGTTGCTCCAAGGTTAAAATATCTACTCTTGCCTTGTTATCCTTATCCTTGAAATACTCTTTTAGGGTGATAGAAATATACAGTTTATCGGGCATTACTTCTTCTTCTGCACTACCTGTGACTTCGATTTTTTTAGGTGCTTTTTCCACTGTGGTTTGAGCTTTTGATAATGAAAGGTTGGTGAACAATAAGGCAACTAGTGCCACAACATATTTAAAGCGAGTATTCATGATGAAATTATTTAAAGTTTGTAATAAAGGTAAATCTTTAGCCATACAACGCATAACGAATCCTGAAATTATTCGTTTAACAAAACATTAACAAAATGATTTATGTCGGTAAAGATGGATTGTTCAGTGATACTATATTGGGAATTAATAAAAAATCTTTACATTTGGTCTATCAACCAAATAGAACTTCGTGAAGAAGGGCTATTTATATCTATAAGCTAAAAAATGATTTCAAAGAAAGCTAAATACGCTTTAAAAGCCTTAAAAGTACTTACTCGTGAATATGGGAAAGGGCCATTGTTGATTTCAGCTATTGCAGAGTCTGAACAAATACCGAAGAAGTTCCTAGAAGCTATTCTTTTGGAACTTCGTAATCATGGTATTTTACAAAGCCAAAAAGGAAAAGGAGGAGGTTATTATCTTCGAATGCCGCCTGAGGAGGTAAGTTTTGCAAAAATCATTCGCATTATTGACGGACCAATTTCTCCAGCATTGTGTGTTTCGTTACATTTTTATGGAAAATGCGATGACTGTTCCAACGAAGAAACCTGCTCGCTTCGCAATACGCTTGCTAAATGGAGAGATGCAAGTTTGGAGGTTTTAGAGAATAAAACACTATTAGATTTGTTATAAATATCAATTTTGGTATAAAATAAAAAGAGGTGACTTACTAAAAGGTCACCTCTTTTCGTTTTATAACCAGAATATGAATCTTTATTTAAATAATTGTAAAATTTTAACATAAACTAATAGTGTAATTTCAATATTAATTTATATTTTTACAGCATTAAATCACCAACCACCACGTGTCTATTGGAGTAATGGAAGAACTGAAAAGAGTGTAATACAAGACAAATAAAAGACACGTATTAATTCAATACATAAAATGAAAAAGTTAAATCAATACATGATTATTCAATGGTTAGTATTCTTACCGTTGATTTTACCTTTGAGTATCGTCTCAGGTGCTGTAAATGGTGTTAAACACGCTATATCTGGTTTGTTAGACCAGATGGAAGCAGATGTTTATACGCCTGTTACTCATGAAGATAATTCAGATTCTTTTGCTTGATCTCTTCTGGGTCTAGTTCTAAGAACTCTTCCCAAAACGTATTTTCTGGTACGGCAGCCTTACAAATGATAGGCTCTTTCTTAATTGGATGTGTAAAATAAAGTCTTCTAGCATGGAGATTAATACTGCTATCGTTATTAGGTCTGTCGTACCCATATTTAATATCTCCTCTGATGGGACATCCCATGCTAGCCAATTGCACACGAATCTGGTGTGATCTTCCTGAAATTGGCTCTACTTCAATCAACCAAAATTTGTTAATAGTACCCACTACCTTGTAGTAAAGTTCCGCTTTTTGTGAACCTGCTACTTCTTTATCATGTGCAGTTACGACGTTTTTGCCTTCGTCTTTTACTAACCAATGGGTCAATTTACCCTTTTCCTCTTTCGGTTTACGACGCACTACTGCCCAATACGTTTTCTGAATATCTCTTTTACGGAAAATTTCCATCATACGCTCTAAGCCTTTAGACGTACGTGCAAAAGCTACTAGTCCACTTACAGGGCGGTCTAGGCGATGGATTGGATGTAAAAAAACATCTCCAGGTTTGTTGTATTCCTTTTTGATATACTCTTTTACGGCATCCGTAAGGGTACGGTCGCCAGTAGAATCTCCTTGAACCAATAAGCCAGCTCTTTTATTTACTATAATTAGGTGGTTGTCTTCATAAACCACATGGAAGTCTTTCACTTTCATATTCTTCTATTGTTTGCAATGCTGTGCAAAAGGCACAGCGACTTAATAACTCTCGTTGACACTCGGAAAGTCAACTGATTTTACATCCTTTACGTAGTTTTCCACAGCATCTTGCATGATGGTATGCAAGTCTGCATAACGGCGTAAGAAACGTGGCTTGAATTCTTTATTAATTCCAAGCATATCATGTACTACTAGAATTTGCCCGTCAGCATCAGCACCTGCTCCAATTCCAATCGTCGGAATGGAAATACTTTCTGATACTAATTTGGTTAAACTAGCAGGGATTTTTTCTAACACTACCCCAAATGCTCCGCAAGCTTCTAACATTTTGGCATCTTCAATTAGCTTATGAGCTTCTTCTTCTTCCTTCGCTCTTACCGTATAAGTGCCAAATTTATAAATCGACTGTGGTGTTAGGCCTAAGTGACCCATTACTGGAATGCCTGCACTTAATACTCGAACAATTGACTCTTTAATCTCTGCTCCACCTTCCATTTTAACGGCATGGGCTCCAGACTCTTTCATTACTCTGATACATGAACGGAGGGCTTCAGACGAATTTCCTTGATACGAACCAAAGGGAATATCGACCACTACTAATGCTCTTTTAACGGCTTTTACAACCGAAGAAGCGTGGTAAATCATCTGATCCAAGGTAATGGGTAAGGTTGTTTCATGACCAGCCATTACGTTGGAGGCCGAATCTCCTACTAAAATCAAATCAATTCCAGCGGCATCTACGATGCGAGCCATTGAATAATCGTAAGCAGTAAGGCAAGAAATTTTCTCACCTTTATTTTTCATTTCTTGTAATGTATGAGTGGTAATTCTTTTGACTTCGCTATGAACAGACATATTGGTTATGGTGCTTTGGAAAAATTAAGACACATGAACGACTAGGTTAATGCGTCGATGAGGGTGCTAATATCGTAAAATTAATTGTATGATTTATGAATAACATTGAATTCTTTGTGGCAAATACCTCAGAATTTTTCAGGGCTATTATTCCATTGATTTATAGACAATATCCATAATTTTTGCTCTGATTTTCAGGGAATTAATCTTGTTGTTGCCCGCAGAAGGATAGACTCGATTAGACAAAAAAACGAACACTAATTCTTTAACAGGATCAACCCATACTAATGTTCCCGTATAGCCCGAATGTCCGAAAGATTCCGCTGAAGCTCTTGCTGAAATGTAATTGCTATCTTTATCATTTGGAAGTTTATCCCAGCCTAAGGCTCTGTGACTTCGATTGGACTTTGCATTGGTAAAATAAAGAACGGTTTCTTCTTGAAAAAAGCTTTTTCCATTCATGCTTCCTCCATTTAAATTCATCTGCATTAGTTTTGCCAAATCTTGAGCATTACTGAACAAGCCTGCATGACCTGATACTCCTCCCAACATTGCTGCTGTTTGGTCTTGAACAGTTCCTTGTAATTGTCTTTCTCTGAACAAGTTATCATTTTCTGTTGGAGCTATCTCCTGTTTCGAAAAGCGTTTTAGGGGATTAAATCCCGTAGTTGCCATCTCTAAGGGTTGATAAAACGTTTTTGCTGTAAAGCTGTCTAAAGGCTCACCCGTTATTTTTTCTACGATGCGTTGAAGCATAATTAAGCCCAAATCACTGTAAACAAAACTAAATGAACCGTCTCGTTCTTTTTTATTAATCAGAGGTGATTTAATAACCCATTTCCAAACCGAATCTCGAATGGAAGCCTTTGCGTACATTCCATCCGCAACGGTCAAGGGATATTCTGGGCTAGGTTTACTGCTATAATATTCAGTTTTCCAGCCCAAAGGAATGCGTGTACGTTCCCAAAATGGAATATAAGCGACCAATCCTGCTTGATGATAGAGAATATCTCGAATAACGATGTTTTCCTTGTTTGTACCCTTTAATTCTGGGAGATAACGAAGGGCTTTGTCGTCGAGATTAATTTTTTTTTTATCGTACAAATACATGATACTCTGCAAGGTCGCCGAAACTTTAGTTACCGAAGCTAGGTCAAATATTGTATTGTCCTTAATTGCATCACTATTGGGCTGATAGGTTTGATGACCAAAGTTTTTTTGGTAAACAATTTTTCCCTTACGAGCTACAAGTAACTGGCAACCTGGGAAAACTCGTTGTTCAATAGCACTTTTAATAATGGGTTCTACTCCGCTTAATGTAACACTGTTTACTCCAACATTTTCGGGGGCAACTTGCAGAAACCCAAAGGTATTCGTGACAATTCCATCCCCTACTTTGTATAAATTTTCAATCGAAACGGGTAGTTTACCTCTTGCTGGCAGGTGACCAAACAGAATTTCTGCCAAAGCGGTTTGTGCTTCGCTTTCATCTTCGTATCCGCAAACAACCGTTGAAGCCTCAGGGAAGTATTTTAAACAATATGGATTCCCAAAAACACATAAAATAACTCGTGTTTTCTTCTCTAATTTCTTGACAAAATCTTGAATGTTGTAGGTTACCCCAAAACGAGCCGAGGGACGAGTTTTAAGGTCATGCAAACTGATAACGACCGTATGAGAAGAATCAACAGTGCGTAAAATTTCATTGAATAACGCATCGTCTGTCTTTGACAGTGAGTTAAAATGCTGAAATGGAGCATATTTGCTCAATGCTGTTTGGAAGGCATTTCCCGAACGAGCGTCAATTGCCAACGAGATAAACTTACGATTTTCACCTGCTGTCAGTGGTAACTGCTTGTTGTCGTCTTTTACAACCGTGATGGCATTTTCGAATAATTCTTTTTTGATGCTTTGAGCTTCGGCAGAATTCAAATCCTGATAAAGATTTGTCGTTTCTATGTTTTGAATTTGATTAAGTCCTGCCCAATATTTTGCCTTTAAGATTTTTCTAACTCGTGCATCCACATCGGCTTGTTGAATGATGCCTGTTTGGATAGCTCCTTTAATTCTACGAATGCCCTCTAATGGGTTCTCGGAATATAATAAAATGTCATTTCCTGCGATAAATGCTTGCAAATCAATATCACCAGAAGAAACTCGTTGTCCAGAACGCACCCCACGCATATTTAAGGCATCGGTGATTACTAAGCCTTTAAAACCCATTTCATTTTTCAAAATATTGGTAATAACATTCTGAGAAAGAGTTGCAGGTTTCATGTCATAAGCGGGAACTTGCAAATGTCCTACGATAATACTTTGTACAGAATCGTTAATGAGTTGTTGAAATGGGTAAAACTCAATGCTATGCAAGCGTTCACTATCGTAGCTTATTTTTGGTAGAATATGATGCGAATCTACGTGGGTATCACCATGTCCTGGGAAATGTTTTGCACAGGCAATCAACTGATTATCTTGCATTCCTTTCATGTAGGCAAGACTTTTGAGAGCGACATTTTCTCTGATTTCTCCGAAGGAACGGTGACCAATAATCGGATTTTCGGGGTTACTGTTAATATCTACTACTGGAGCAAAATTGAGACTGATGCCCAATCGTTTACATTCACGAGCAATCTCTGCTCCCATTTTGTAGATTAAGGCATTATTTTGAATTGCCCCAAGTGTTAATTGCTTCGGAAAAGCCATCGTAGAACTTACTCGCATAGCTAGGCCATGTTCGCCATCAATCGAGACAATTAGCGGCACTTTCGCTACAGTCTGAAAACGGCTAATCAGTTGTGCTTCTAAGACTGGTTGTCCTTGAAATAAAATAAGTCCTCCTACATTATTATTGGCAATCAATGACTCCACTCGTTTGAAATGAGCTTCTCCGTGTTCTGGATAAAGAGCAATCATAAAAAACTGACCGATTTTCTGGTCATCGTTCATGGTTGCAAATACGCTATCAATCCATTGTTGTTCTTTTAAGGAACTAAATTTTATATAATTGTAGCTTGGCGTATTCTCTTGAGTAGTACTATCAGAAGTGGCATTAAAAGAAAGTAGGTGCGAGAAAATAGTATTTTTAAATACCTTATTTACAGGAAATCCATCAACAGTGAAGCGAAAAGCAACACCTAATACTAGCAATAATAACCAAAAAGAAAACAGTCGCTTATTCATTATAGAACTCCTTAGAAAATTTAATATAGTGTACAAAGTTACCACAAATCCAACGCCTTTGAAAGTGTGTATAACTTAATTAAGATATATGTAAAGGTTATAACGAAAAAGTAAGGGATGGTAACCAAAATAAGGTGAAAATTTAGACTTCATTCCTATTTTTGGTCGTTTAATGAAAATGGCTGTAAAGATAGTATTTATTATGTGGATATTAATCTTTTGTTAGGAGTCATATAACAGCGAAGCTCAAAATCGTTGCCGACTTTGAGCTTCGTTCATTTGCTTAGGATTCATGCTGTTGAGCAAGTTTCTAAACGTTATGTCTATTGATCCATTAAGTAAGCCTTAATAAAATCGTTCAGGTCGCCATTCAAAACGGCTTCTGTATTGGAGGTCTGATAATTGGTGCGGTGATCTTTTACTCTTCGGTCATCTAATACATAACTTCTGATTTGCGAACCCCATTCAATTTTCTTTTTACCTGCTTCTACTTCTGCACGGGCAGCGTTTCGTTTATCAATCTCAATTTGGTATAACTTCGATTTTAATAACTTAATGGCCACCTCTTTGTTCATTAACTGCGAACGTTCTTGCTGACAAGCGATAACAATTCCTGAAGGTTTGTGATGTAAACGAACAGCCGTTTCAACTTTGTTTACATTTTGACCACCTGCTCCGCCCGAACGGAAGGTGTCCCAATCAATATCGGCAAGGTTTACTTCAATTTCGATACTATCGTCCACCAAAGGCGATACAAAAACCGAAGCAAAAGACGTGTGTCTGCGAGCATTGGAGTCGAAAGGTGAAATACGTACCAATCGGTGAACGCCATTTTCAGATTTTAAATTACCGTAAGCATATTCGCCTTCAATTTCGAGCGTAACGGATTTTATTCCTGCAACGTCTCCATCGTTATGGTCAGCTTCTTTTACTTTAAAACCGTTTTTCTCTGCCCACATGATGTACATACGCATCAACATCGAAGCCCAGTCTTGCGACTCTGTTCCGCCAGCACCCGCATTAATTTCGAGAACAGCAGAAAGGTTATCACCTTCTTCAGACATCATTTTTCGGAATTCTAATTCACCGAGTTTTACCTCCAATTTCTCTCCTTCCGCATCTACTTCTGCTTCTGAGGCTTCCCCCATGTCATAAAACTCCCAAATGGTTTCTAAGTCTCCTAAAAGACCATTCAATTGGTCGAATCCATCTGTCCAAAACTTCAAACCACGTACTTTACGCATGGTGGTTTCTGCTTTTTTAGGATCGTTCCAAAACTCTGGGTCGAGTGTTACGGTTTGTAATTCGTCTATTTGGTACTTTTTATTATCGTAGTCAAAGATACCTCCTCAAAGCCTCTACATTGGCCTTCAGGTCATTGAACCTGTCTTTTGTCATGCGTTGTGTTAATGTTTAAGAGTTAAATGTTTATGAGTTTTAAAATCACAAACATTTAACTTAACTAATTCAAGTCTTAATGATGACTGTTTATAAGTAGCTTGTTTTGCACTTTTCAACTCATAAACAGTCAACTCCTCAACTCATTATAAATCTACTGCACAACCGTAAGCTGCTTCAGTCGCTCCTTTGATGGCTTCTGAGATAGTTGGGTGTGGGTGAATTGATGTCATGATTTCGTGAGCCGTTGTTTCTAAACGACGAGCTACTACTACTTCTGCAATCAGTTCTGTTACGTTATAGCCAATCATGTGAGCACCTAAGAATTCGCCATATTTAGCGTCGAAGATAACTTTCACAAAACCGTCTCTCGCACCAGCAGCCGTAGCTTTACCAGATGCTACAAATGGGAATTTCCCTACTTTAATATCGTAACCAGCTTCTTTTGCTTTTTTCTCTGTTAAACCAACAGAAGCAATTTCTGGAGAACAATACGTACATCCTGGGATATTAGAATAATCTAATGGTTCACAGTGGTGACCAGCAATTTTCTCAACACAGATGATACCTTCTGCTGAAGCAACGTGTGCCAATGCTGGGCCTGGTGTTACGTCACCAATAGCATAATAACCTGGCATGTTGGTTTCGTACCATTGGTTTACCAAGATTTTACCTTTGTCTGTGATGATACCAACTTCTTCTAAACCGATGTTTTCTAAGTTAGAAATTACACCTGCCGCCGAAAGAACGATGTCACAGTCAATCGAAATATTTCCTGATGGTGTTTTTACCGATACTTTACAGCCTTCGCCAGTAGTATCTACTGATTCAACTGCTGAGTTTGTATGAACGTCAACACCTAGTTTTTTGTATTGTTTTGCTAATTCTTTTGAAACGTCTTCGTCTTCTACTGGGACGATGTTTGGCATAAACTCAACGATGGTTACTTTCGTTCCCATTGCTGCATATACATACGCAAACTCAACACCAATAGCACCAGAACCAATTACTACCATTGATTTTGGTTGTGTTTCCAAAGACATAGCCTTACGGTATTCAATTACTTTAACCCCGTCAATCGGAATATTAGGCAATGCTCTTGCTCTTGCACCTGTGGCAATCATAATGCTTTTTGCATCATACACAGTCACTTTACCTTCTGCATCCGTTACTTGAACTTTTTTGCCTGGTAATGCTTTTCCTGTTCCCATGATTACGTCAATCTTGTTTTTCTTCATCAAGAATTGAACGCCTTTACTCATGCTATCGGCAACGCCACGAGAACGTTTGATAACCGCACCGAAATCAGCAGATGCTTCTGAAACCGTGATACCATAGTCCGCAGCGTGTTTAATATACTCAAATACTTGTGCTGACTTTAAAAGAGCTTTGGTAGGAATACAGCCCCAGTTCAAACAAATACCACCCAAAGATTCACGCTCTATCACTGCACATTTTAATCCTAATTGGGAAGCACGGATTGCTGCTACGTATCCACCTGGGCCTGAGCCAATCACAATCAAATCGTAAGTTGTTGCCATTTTATATAAATATGTTAAAAGAAAAGTTGATATTGGATACAAATATAAGGATAAGCTTTAAAGTGCTAAGGGCTTGTCGCAAGTTTTTAGAAGAAGTCTAATTTGTCTTGTAGTTGTCCAAAAAATTGGCATCGTGCAATAAAATCCCAATAAAGCCTATTTTTCACTTATCGAAGGCATTTTTATAAATACCACAGGGCAAACGCATAAGATATATTTTATCTATCGTACTTAAATGTTAGATTCAAGTAATCTAATGCGTTTTATGATTAACCATTAAGGAGTTGAGT
>JARXAV010000269.1 GCA_029865665.1 Flectobacillus sp.
CCATCAGAAGCCGAACCTTCTGAGTTTTTCTTCATGGTTTCGGGATTGATACTCCATGCAAAATAGCCTTCACGTGGGCCGCTTTGGTGTTGCAGGTATTTCTTTGACCATCGCCAAATTTTATCAAAAACCTCTTTTTTATCGAGTTGAACAGCAATCATCATTCCATACGAAAGTCCTTCGGTACGGGCATCATGATTTTTTACGTCTGATACATAAGCCATTGTATCACCAACAGCAAAATATACCCGACTTGGGCCTTCAAAAACATCATAATAAGCTTTGGCAATTTTTGCATCAATTTCTTTTTGGCTATAGCCTGCCTCCAAGAATAAATTTTGATACTTTGGTGCAACACCAGAACCTTGTTTCTGTCTTTTCTTACTTTGTCCTACGGCTACAAGTGGCGATATGAATACTATCGAAAGTAGTAACAAAACCACGTGTTGTATGCGATTATTCTTCATCATATTTTATCAATTAAATTCAAAATTAATCTTTCTATTTATTCAAAATAGAAAGTATTTTCTCAGCATAACGTTTACCCAATTCTCGATAACCTGCTGCATTGAAATGGAGGTTATCGGCGGCATCGGTACAGCCGCTTGATGAAACTACATGAGCATTTTTGATAGTTTGAGGGAGCGTAGCAATGATTTTATTCATACTTGCACAAATACCTCCTTGGTCGGCATTGACCGTTTCGCCTGCTACTAAGGGTACTTTTTTAGCTTTTAGATGAAGGTCTTTCAGCAAATTGTCATATACTACTTTCACCTTTTTAGTCCACAACGTATCATTGGTATTCGACTCGCCTTGATGTAACAGAATACCTTTGATTACGCCATCTTTTTGTGCCACTTTTGCCATTTCTACCAATCTTCCATACGGATTTCCGTCGTACTCTTTTACCATATTTTTGAGCCAATTAGGTGTAGTAGCTACGTAAGATTCGTAGTTGTCTTTATCAAAAAGTTCTATTTTACAACCGCCCACAGCCACATTAATCACCCCAATTCTCACATTGGCAGGAAGATTCTCAAGCATAGCTCTTCCAAAATAATCTACAGGCGTAAGTCCAGTACGACAGCGACATAAAGGAGGGATTGCGGTGTACCAATTGCCTTTGGTTCTGCCTAAATTTGGACAATCGACGGCTTCCATTACTTGAAAGCGACTATCGACATTGACCGTATCTTGAGACTCAAATTTGGCATTTCCTTCCATATTAGACTGTCCGAAGCTCAAGAAGATATAAAAGTTTTTATCTTGCGAAAAACCGTTGAAACTTATCGCTAATAAATTGATTATCAGTAAAAAATATAAATTTTTCATTGTAATGTTATTTGAATAATAGTGGTGCTAATTCAAGTAAGCTTCTACGCCACGTCTGGAACTCATGCCCCGTTTTTTCAGAGATATACGAAACAGCATTAAAATTTGCTTCCTTCAAAGCCGTCACAGCATTCATAACGCCTTCGGGTCTTTCTCTGCTACCGCAACTCAAGAAGATAAGTTTTACTTTCGACTTATCCTTGATCTCGGTTGGTGCATACGTACCACCACTCAAAAGTGCATAATACGAAAATACTTCTGGCTTACCGATTGTAATCGCTTTTGTTTCCATACCGCCCATACTTAGTCCAGCCATAGCACGGTGCGATTGTTTTGCAATAGTTCTGAAATGAGCATCCACATAAGGTATCAATTCGTCTATCAAAACCGTTTGAAAAGGTTCGATTTTAAACTCTCTGATTTTTCCAAATTTCACTTCGTTGGTCATGCCATACGTATTTACGATAATGAAAGGCTTGATTTTTCCTTCGGCAATCAGGTTATCCATGATTAAATTGGCGTGACCTTGGTTCATCCAAGCGGTTTCGTCTTCGCCCCAGCCGTGTTGTAAATACAAAACAGGGTATTTGTCTTTGCCCATTTCGTAGCCTGGCGGTGTGTAAACAAAAGCTCTGCGAGAAGTATTGGTACTTGGAGACGGAAACAATACTTGTTGTACGTGACCGTGAGCGACGTTTTTGAGGGCGTAAAAATCTTGGTCATGGGCAGGAATTTCAATACCACTTTCCCAACGAATTGAGCCATAGTAATTCATAGCTCCGGGGTCGTTAAATTTCCCTCCGTCGATTTTTACATTATAGTAATGAAAACCTTCGTCCATTGGGCCTTCTGTGGTTCCCATCCAACTACCATCACTGGCTTTCTCTAATTTTGTACCACCTCTGCCACCGAGTCCTAAACTTACCCGAACGCTGTCGGCTGTAGGTGCTACAATTTTGAAACGGGCATACCCTTGAGAATTGACCATCGGATATTCTTGTTGCGGTTGGTTGAGCGAAGAGGGTTTAAAGTCCTCAATAATAGTACTTTGCTGTACCTGAGCAAAGGAAGCTCCACAAGAGATGACTGTGGTGAATAAGAGGGATAAAATTTTGTTTTTCATTATTTTAAGGTTAACGTTAGACTAAGTAATTGTATAAATTAGTGATTAAGTGAATTAGTGATTGGACTGATAATTAATTTTTTACATAAATAAAAAACGTCGCTCAACTTTTGTCCACTAAGTATAATGACTTATGTAGCTAAATCTATAGAATATTGGTTAAAATATTGATAATAAAATAGTTGTAAGATAAGTCTTATAGGTTTTACAAGCAATTGTTACGTTTCATCCAGTCAAAAAGGGGATCCATCCAGCCTTTATGTCGAAAAATAAACCCGTGGTCGCCTTTGGGATAAATGTGCATTTCGACCTCAACTTTATTTTTTCGTAAATTTTCAAAGTATGAAATGCTATTGTCCACATCTACGAGTTTGTCGTCGGCAGCGTGGGTCAAATAAGCGGGTGGCGTATTGGCTTTAATTTGTAATTCGTTTGAAAAAGTTTCTATGTCCGCAGTGGTAGGGTTTTTACCAATGAGGTTATCACGTGAACCACCGTGCGTCAGTCCGTCTTTCATGGTAATAACGGGATAAACCAATATTTGAAAATCAGGTCGTAAGCTGGTGTTATTGGGGTTTTCGATATAGGATTTTTCGAAATGGGTAGCGGCAGTACTTGCCAAGTGTCCTCCTGCGGAAAAGCCCATAATGCCTATTTTGTTTTTATCAATCCCAAATTTATCGGCATTTTCACGCAGCAATTTGATAGCCTGTTGAGCATCTTGCAATGAACCTATTTTTTTATCCACCATTATGGCATCGCTGGGCAACCTATATTTCAGTACAAATGCCGAAATTCCTTTTTCAGCCAAAGCCTTGGCAGTACTCAAACCCTCGCCATTGTAAACAATTACACTGTAACCACCCCCTGCGATTACGATGACCGAAGTACCGTTTGGCTTTTCGGGTTTTATGTATTCCAACGTTGGTACGGTGACATCTTTATACATCCCTTTGTCAGCACCCGTTTCGCTGATATTGCTTACTTTGGCATTCGGAATAGTACCTTGATATAGCGGAATAATCTGCTGGGCGTTCACTGTATAGCTACTTACAAAAAGGGCAAGTACAAAGAGCTTCTTTTTCATTTTGGTATAAAAATGGTTTTAAGATTGAATAATATATATATCTAATTTTGAGAGCGTTATAAACATATTTTTCGAATAAATAAGAAATAATCAAACCTAAAATAATTACCAACAGGTTTGTGCAAAACACTTAGATAGAAGGGAATCAATGGTAAATTTTATTGAATATAATCCTCTTGTCTATTTTGTCTATGTTTTGTTTATAGACGTAGTTTAGGGTATAATCTTTCGTCCGAAAAGTTTCGGAATCATGTATGAAATCTTTCATTGCGATGTCAATATGAATATTGTAAATCTTCAATGAATCTGTCAAGTTTTTTGCGTCTTTGGCAATAGTATAAATATTCTTACTCTGATAGGCATAATTTTGCGTATAAACCTTCACATACAAACTATCTCCCAATTGGCTAACATCTAAGGAATCTACATATCTTAAAGAATCTATCGGAACATTTTTTATTTGTTCAAAAATCTTATTCCACTGTTCTTTTTTGGGGAAATGTCCGATGAGTCTAAAGTCCATATCCATAAATTCATTTAAGTTAATGCGGCTTATGTTTTTATAGCTGTTACGGGTGCTTTCATAGCTCTCTACTTTGTTTGCTTGTGCTGAGGTTTGGGAAATAGCGACAACTAGGCAAAACCATACGAGTACTATTCTTGTTGATGTTTTCATTGTCGTCGATTTAGGTAGTTAAAATCTCATAGTTACAGTACGCTTTTACTAGATATACAATAAAAACGTACTGTAACTTGTCTTGGGAATGATGAAAAATGTAGTCTTTATTGCTTGAATTTCAATGACTTCACTACAATAGATTTACTATTTACTTTAGGAAATTTTACAAAAACATCGTGATGTCCTTTAATGGCTTTTATGGTTTTGCTGAAAGTTTTCCAATTGGCAGTTCCGTTTGTACTCGAATAAGGTACAGTCGCTATCAGTTTACCCGTTGTGAGGTCGTCTAACCAAATTTCAAGTTTTCCACTGCTTGTAGCCGAAAGTTCTACTGCTATGGATTTTGCTTTTAGGTTTTGTCCGCCTAAATCAACGCCTGAAATCATCAACCAACCACCATTTCCTGAATCGTTGGTAACGGCTTCGTCGGCTGTTTTTTCTACGCCATAATAATTACTGTATCCAACGGCAGGAAGCTCTGAAAAACCATCTTTACAAGTGAATAAATCAAAGTCGGCAGGTTTGCCTTCTGCAAATAATCCTAAGCTCGTTCCAACCCAAGAATTGTAATTAGGCTGTGTTTTATCAAGAGTAGCAAGGTTAATGCTTTCTCCAATTGGTGTCCAAACTTTACCATTGGCACTGGCAAAAGCCGTAAGGTTATGTTGTTTTCGGGTCACTTTCAACCAAACCACATTTCCAAAAGTATTTGGGATATTATAAGAAGTTTTTTCAAATTGGAAGATGATTTTTTGACCATTGTCAAAACCACTATACAAACTAGCGAATACAGTCTGGTTACCATTACTCAGATAAATACCTGCTTTTTGGGTTGATTCTGAAGTACTTATGTCAACTTTTGTAATGGTCGAATAATAATGATCGGTTTCCTTTTGTACGATACTGGTGCGAGCGGTGTCGGGACTTAAACGCAACCATCCTTTTCTAGCTTCTAACGAATATCGGTTAGCATCTTTTTTACTAAGGAAATGCCAGCTCAAAGCTAACGATGTTTGGTCGAAATTGTCTGAATCTACACTTCTCCACAAGACCCCTGATTGAGGAAGATTAGGTTTGGGAATAGGTAAGGTTGTCGGAGCCATTCCCCAAGGGCGGTCACCTTCCCAAATAACAGGATATAAGGAAGTTTGACGACCCAATCCTGACCAATCATCGCCATTATACCTTTCATAACTCTGCCCGATTGTCCACCAAGTCCCATCGGCTAATTGGACTGGAGCAGCGATATGGTTGGGACGACGGAAACCAACTTTAGGGTCAGTAATGGGTTTGAAAAATTCGCCAAGACGTTCCCATTTGGTAGAATCGCTTGTTAACTCTTTGCCCCTAAGTACGTACTGCCCACCCGAAACATCACCAGCAGGGAAGTAGTAATAATAGCCATTGCGTTTGCACATCACGGGGCCTTCTGCCCAGCTATATTGTAGTTTGGCGTTTATCCAATCGAGGTCAATTACCGAAGATGTAAGCTGACCATCTTTTCCTAATTCTTGTAAACGATTGGTTTTCTGTCCATTTTTAATGACCATGTAAGGTTTTCCGTCATCATCCACAAAAATTGCATTATCATAACCCAAAGGCCCTGTTTTAGGATTTGATTTCACTTGAACAGGCTCAGACCAAGGGCCAGTAGGCGAATCTGCTTTACTAAACCATTGTCCGTTTGCCGAAAAATAAATCCAATAAGAGCCATAAAAATAAGTAATTGCCCCCTGCCATGTGCCAGCCGATGGGCGGTCGGTTACCCAAGTAGCTTTTTGTGGGGGCAATACACGACTGATTACTTTCCAATGAACAAGGTCTTTGGAATGATAAATGGGCATATAAGGCGTAAAGTGAAAACTTGAGCCACAATGATAGAAATCGTCACCCACTTTTAATAGAGTTGGGTCGGGGTGATCGCCTGGTAAAACAGGGTTTACGTAAGTTTTTACTTCGTTGTAATTGTCGCTATTTTGAGCGAACGAGTTGAGGTTAAGACAACATAATAAGGATGCAATAAAGCTTAATTTCTTATATGTAATGTGCGTCAATGCCATAGTAATATAGTTTGATTTTAACGTTTTCATTTTTAATACCTATTTCACAATCAAAACCGCACCATTAAACGGAACCGCTATTTCAACTTCTTGATTATTGGATACGTTGAACGTGCTTAGTTTCCCATTTAACTGTTCGTCATCGGCATAAATTCTATACTCGCTGTTTGGGTTCAACATCGGAAGTTTTATCTTCTTTTTTAAGGTTTCTTTTTCGGCATTGATTGCCACGATATACCAATCCGTTCCGTGTCGTCGAGCCAATATCACACATTTGCCAGGATAACCATCAATGAATTTTACCTCATCCCAAGTAGTTGGCACTTCCTTCATAAAGTTGATTGCCCAATCGGGTGCATCTGTAAGGTTATTTGGGGCTAAGGCAAAATGTTGTACGGGACTCTGAAATAAAACGGAAGTTGCCAAAGCATACACATCGGAAGTCATTCGTTTTGAACCACGATTTGGGGTATTATTGCCATTGTAAAATTTATTCAACGCACTTCCACCGTAATCCATGCTACCAACCGCATTTCTAATAAACGGATGTAGGGTTGCATTAAAAGATTCTTTATTGCAAAATTGTTGTGAAAAAGCTAAGTTTTCACTGGCCAAAACGGCCTCGCTTGATGCGAAATTGGGATACATTCGTTCCCAACCACGTGGCAAGGTCGCTCCATGAAAAATACATAAAACACCATATTCATTCGCATCGTAGAGGATGTCTTCGTACAGTTTCAACGTCACTTGTTTATCCCCTCCAAAAAAGTCAACTTTTATGCCTTTTACACCGATAGATTTCAACCAAGCCATTTCTTTCCGTCTGGCAATCGTATTATCCATAATGCCTCTTGGCCCTTGTGGGGCATCATTCCAATAGCCATTTGAGTTATACCACAAGTACAAACTCACGCCTTTTTGC
>JARXAV010000082.1 GCA_029865665.1 Flectobacillus sp.
ATTCGGGTAAACGGGTTTTAACCCGTTTCAAAATGGGTACAATGGGTTTCAACCCGTTGCAATAGGGGTTAACGGATTTTAATCCGTCACAAAAATATCTTCAAACTACTACCCTTTAAAAACCATTTACCCCAGTAGTCGCTGACTTTGCTGAATGGGTAAACGATGACCTAATTCATTGGTAATTCCCTGTTGAATTAACCACGCTTCAAACTCTGGAGCAGGTCTTTTTTGTAACACTTTTCGTAAATAATGAGCATCGTGAAAAGACGTAGATTGATAATTCAGCATGATGTCGTCCGCCCCAGGAACACCCATAATAAAATTACAGCCTGCAACTCCCAACAGTGTCATTAGGCTATCCATATCGTCTTGGTCGGCATCCGCATGATTGGTATAGCACACGTCCATTCCCATCGGCACACCCATCAGTTTTGCACAAAAATGGTCTTCGAGTCCTGCACGGATAATCTGTTTTCCATCGTATAAATATTCTGGACCAATAAAACCAACTACCGAATTGACCAAAAATGGATCAAAATGCCTTGCTACCGCATAAGCACGGACTTCACAGGTTTGTTGATCGATGCCATGATGGGCATTGGCAGATAAAGCCGAACCTTGTCCTGTTTCAAAATACATTAGCTGATTGCCCACTGTTCCTCTCTTCAGTGACAGTCCTGCTTCGTAGGCTTCTTGCAAAAGGCTAAGATTGATACCAAAGGATTTATTTGCCTGTTCCGTTCCTGCAATGGATTGAAAAACCAAATCAACGGGCGTATGATTAATTATTTCTAACACCGTCGTAACGTGGCACAAAACACAGCTCTGGGTAGGAATGGCGAATTTTTCACGAATGGAATCCAACATGGTGAGCAAGTTTGAAACGGCTTGGGGACTATCCGTTGCAGGATTGATTCCAATCATGGCATCACCACAGGCGTACATCAAGCCATCGACAATACTGGCGGCAATTCCCCGTGTATCGTCGGTGGGATGATTGGGTTGAAGTCGAACCCCTAAACGTCCTTTTTGTCCCATCGTCGTTCTAAATGCCGTTACTACTTCACACTTTTGAGCCACCGCAATCAAATCCTGATTTCGCATTAATTTAGAAACCGCCGCCACCATTTCAGGCGTTAATCCTTTCGATAATGCCTGAATCGTACTTGTTGTTACTTCATTCGTTAACAGCCAATTACGAAATTCTCCTACGGTAAAATGAGCAATGGGAGCAAACGCTGTCACGTCGTGCGTATCAATAATCAACCGAGTAATTTCGTCGTCTTCATACGGAATAAGGGATTCGTTCAAAAATGTTTTAAGCGGAACATTTGCCAATGCCATTTGAGCAGCAACCCTTTCCTCATTGCTTATTGCTGCCACACCAGCCAACACATCACCAGACCGTAGTGGACTCGCCTTTGCCAATAACACTTTCAGATTGGGAAAATTGTACGTATAATTAGCAACGTTAACACGATAACTCATAAAATACTATTTTTAAATCGAAGCCAAAGAAAAATACCCAGTCCGATACACACAAAAGATAAACAAACCGAAGGATGCAAATAACTCAAGATTAGAATGGCAATAAAGGATAAAATCGTTGAAATCCAGACGAAAATCGCAGAACGAGTCGCACTAAAATCATGGTGTCCGAAGTTTATCATTTCATTCGTAGATTCGCCTTCTAAACGCAAATTAAGCGTATTTTTTTTCAAAAATCGTTTTCTTATCAAACTCAACGAAACACCAAAATACATACATACCGCACCAAATACTGACAATTCAATCAGAAAAGAAGTCTGACTTGTCCAGATAGTCAGGCTACTAACCAGCATCACGACGATCGAAGACAGGATTCGTCCCTGCTGTTTTTGACGAACAAAGGAAGAAATCAGCAACGCCACTTGATTGGTTGCCGCCAAGGTGATTGCGTGTAAGGAAGCTATCAAACCAAACAAACCTATAAAGGTGAAAATCTGAACTACGATGCTTTTTTTGTCTAAAATTAAGCCTAACGAAGCTGGCATTGGGTGATTATCTTGGCTAATAATTTCCCATTTATCCGTGTCCCAAGCAATGCCACCAGCGGCTAAAACTAAAATAAGTACGGCTAACAATACCAATGTCCAGAAAGATAACTGATACCCCAGCGTAATATTTTTTCGAAAATTATTTTCATCAATGGTATGCGTCATTAAGGAAAGCCCCTCGATTCCCAGAAGCATCCATATCGCAAAGGGAGTCGCCTCGACAAGCGTTTGTAATTCAAAACGATTGTTGGTATTAGCAACGAAATTGGGGATTTTAAACGATGAAACAATCGAGCCTGCATAAAGACTCAACTCCAGAATTGCCAGAAAAGTTAGGACAATGATAAACTTCGTACCTATTTCAACATCAAAAATATTGACTAAACAGAAAAATAAAATAAAACCCGTCGCAATCCAATTTACATCGGCGGTATTTCCCTTCAAAAAACAAATGTATTCTCCAAGCGAAGCAGCAATGGCGGGACTCGCAAATAAGAACTCGAAAAGAATTGCTAACGCAATGAAAGCTCCCCAAAACCTCCCAAAAGCACTGCGAACATATACATGTGGTCCAGCCGCTTCAGGATAAACACAGGCGAGTTCTATCAGCGTTTGCACTAAGGAATAATACAAAATAAAGGCTAGAACTACAGGAATAAAAAACGCAATTGGCCCAGTTTTCGCCCAACCGATATTCCAACCGAATGATTCTCCAGAAATGACCAAACTAACGCCAATTGCCCACAATGAAAAATAGCCTAACTTTTTTGAAATAGTTTTCGTTTCAGAATTTAATGTCATTAAGTTGTCTTTAAAAATGAATACCTCATTTTAAAGATACCCAAAAAAACAATATTGCTCTTATGCGATACAGGAAAATGAGTACTAGTACTTAAAAGATTTAACATTGGTCGTATAGTAGGTACGTTCAAAAATAAAAAGTATGTAAAATTTAGTGCAATACTCAATCTTGTGTAGATATTTACTGTATTTTTACCCCGTATTCAATTCCCGAAACCTAATTAACATTTAGATTTCCGATTTAATAAATGTTATAAACACAAAAACACTAACATTTGTCAATTTATTAGGTTTTTATTACCTTGTATAAATTATTGCCAATACTCAACATTGGAAATAATTTGTTACCCTTTTCTAATCGCCTTACTTTGTTTAGCGAAAAAGAAATAATTAATTAAAATCAAAAACTTTCCCATTATGAAATTTATTACGACTACCGCACTTTTGCTTTCCCTGACATTATCAGCAAAATCGAATGCGTTGCTTCCCACTCAATTAATTCCGTGTAATGTACAAATTGATGATGAACTTCAAGAAAAAGGTATCCTTCGATTGGTAGAAGATAGCGGATACCCTTTTGTTGTATTATCCGTTGAATTTCCCGAACGTAAGTTTACTGAAAGCTTTACAATTAATTTAGAAGAGTTAAAAGGTGTCAAAATGGAGACACTCAACAATTGGATTGGAAAATACGTTGCGTTCTCCTACACAAGCGAACTGGTTAACGATTTGTTTGACTTGAAGTTAAAGGGGAAATCATTATTAGGCGATGAAAAAATAGAAGTTGGGCCTGATACGAAGACGATTACGGGTGTTTTAAAAGGGGCGAAACAGGCAACAGAAGGAGATATTCCAGATATGATTAGCGTGAATGGCATCACATTTGAGTTTTTTATCACACCAGCAATGGCTAAGGCCAATGGCCAAACAGTAACTGCTAGTTACGAGGAAGCTACTGAAAATACGATTACCAAAATTAGGTTATTAAAATAGACTAATGAATAGAGAGCCAGCCGTCATGGTTAGGCTCTCTACCATAAAAATCAATCTAGTGCATGATCATTGTGTACAGAATCTTCTCCTGTCCAAACCTTTTGAGCAGTCCATTTCTCGGCAGGATTACTCCAAAAAGGGTCGCTTTCTGGCAAGCCCAAAGGCAATAAAATAACCGAACAGAGGTATAAACTTCCCGTATTGTTATATACATCTGCTAAATCTCCCTGACTACCATACACACCAAAAGTCAACCAACCATCTTTGAAAGTACTAGGGCTTTCTGTCGTCTTTTTCAATACAGCCGTTAAAGCACAACGTACTTGAGCAGGACTCAATTCTACGGGTAATTTATGTTGCCATGCCACATCCGCCAAATGCTGGAATGCCGCTCCACGATACACGATGGAACGTCCTGTAATCGGGTAACTTCCATCGTTATTAATTAGGCGTTCTTGAATCAGGGCATAGCGTTCGCTACGCTTCGCCATCTTATCAATTGCCCAATTGAAGTCCTTTGTTTTACGACCTACTATCGCTAAAATTTGGTTCAAATAAGGATGAATTACGAAGCTATTGTAATAATCCCAATGGTAAGCATCACCATCAGAATACACTCCATCGCCAACATACCATTGATCAAATTGGCGTAAGCAGTATTCTACCCGAACAACATCCCACTGATAACCATACTGACAAAAGAATGCTTCTATCATTCCCGAAAATAAAATCCAGTTAGAGAAAACGGGTTTAATTTTACGAGTTTTCAACAGGGCATTTACTACCTGCTCTCTTGTTTTTTCGTCTAAATGTTCCCATAACCACGGACAACGAACGAATGAAAGTGCCAAGAAAGAGGCATCTACAAGCGGTTGTCCTCCTTTTTCAAAAGTCATGTAATCTTTTGCTTGTGGATTCACCGCATTGGATATTGCTTTTAACGACCATGTTCGGTACTGATTACGCAAGGCAATTTCAGTTGCCGAACCTCCTTCTAAATTAAGCCATGGTGCAATACCACACAAGGTTCTAGCGAATGCTTCCAGATAAGCTACTTCTAAACGTGTTTTGGGACTATCGGTTCGTTTAGATAAGGCTTTGGGTAATTGCATTTTTAGGCTATCATTAGCAAGACTTCTCATTACGGGTCGTGCCAATTGGTCTAAATGACGAAGCCAAAAAGC
>JARXAV010000150.1 GCA_029865665.1 Flectobacillus sp.
AGGTAGGGCTATCTGTTGCCAAAATTACCACATCTTTCTCCTCCAAATCAGCCCATTCAAAATTACGTTCTTGTAAAATTACCTGAGGATAATCCTTTACAAAATCTAACAATTCCTGACGGAACATTCCTGCAACAACCGTCACCTTTGCCTCTGGACTATTGACTAATACAGCCGCCAATTTTTCTAATCCGACATTTCCTCCACCAACAATCAATAAGTTAAGCGATTCTAACTTTAAAAATATAGGAAATAATTTATTTTGACTCTCCATCATGTTTTATTTTCAGTACTCATTTTTTGAACCTATTTCTGTAATAAGCCGTATTTTAACAAAAAGATAACCGTAACAACGTCAAGAAAGTTACAAATATTCTATAAAAGTCGCTAATTCAGGCAAATCTTATCCTATCGAAATAGCAGAAACTTACTTTTTTTAAAACCGAATAAAAACTTTAAAAACTTTTCTATGGTTAATCGCTTTTCTTAGATTAAATTTACCTGACTAAAAACTCTGATGCAGTGGAGTACGGCTGTTCAATTGAGATATTTTAGTTTTAAGAATTATTCATGTGTTCGGATTTTGATCTTAACCTAAACTTTTTCTCTAATCATATACCCTATGAGCACCATTACTCAGAAATCTTTTTTTGCTCTTTTGTTATTAGCTTCATCGCTATTTTCGTGGGCAAATACTTCATCAGTAAATGATGACAGAATACCTAAAAAATCAAGCACAATTGCTGTACCAGCTCCGCCTAAAATTATAAGTGCAGAGCCAGAGTCTTGCGGGTATCAGTTTGCTAATGACCCAACAAGTTTTGTCAAGCTTCTTGCAAGTGGCTGTGATGGTAGAAACCCAAAATGGTATGATTCAAATGGCACCATGCTTGCAGAGGGAAAAAACCCTTTCTTCATGCCTATTACATCTGATAAGACTGTTTATGTTACTTGTTCAGATGGCGATGGAGAAAGCCTACCTTCAGCACCTGTTCTTGCAAAGTATGTTAAGGCAGTTCCTACTGTACCTACCATAACGGCAAACGGCGATAGTAAGTACACGGTCAAATGTTTTGGAGAACCTGTAAAACTCCAAGCAAGCGAGACAAATTCATCATATTTTTACAGATGGCTTAAAAGTCCAGGTACTACAGCTATTAACCATACGGTTGTTCAACAAGGACAAGGAGCTTCTTCTTTCACGACGTATGAAAATGGAAACTATTCTTTGGAGGTTTATGCACTTGAGTGTCCAAACGTTACTCGATATTCAGCACCCGTTTATGTCAATATTTTAGAGAATCCGTCGAAACCAAAGATTACTGGTGATTCTACTTTCTGTGGAGACAAATCAACAAACCTAAGTGCATCAAGTACTCGTTCAGGATCTAGCAATTTTACTTATAATTGGTTTATAAATGGCATAAAGCAAGATACAGTTAAAACAAATTCAATCAAAAATGTTAAAGTATCTGCGTCAACGCAAGTTCAAGCTGTTTACGTTCAAGAAGGTCAAACTTGTATTTCGTCATTATCTGATGTTTATAAAGTTAGAGCATTAGAAGCTTCGCCAAAACCAATCATCACTGCATCTAAAAAAGGTGCCGCAATTTGTCAAGGAGATACACTAACATTAAGATCAACGACTGCATCTGCTTACAAATGGAATACGGGAGCTACCACTGCTTCAATTGCAGGTATTAAGGCAGTTGGTAAATACGCTGTTCAAACGTACAGTAAAGATGGATGTATTTCTCCGACGTCAGATACCGTAACCATTACAGTTTATACAAGACCAGTTACTCCAACAATCACTTCGTCTAAAGTAAACGCAACGATTTGTCAAGGTGATACCTTGAGCCTAACTTCAAGTGCTGGTTTAAAATACTTGTGGAGCGATGGAAGTAGCAACCGTATTATTGCAGGAATAAACAAAGTAGCTACCTATACAGTACAAACAATTGACATCAACGGTTGTGTTTCTGATAAGTCAGCAGCGACTACGATTAAAGTAAATGCTTTGCCAGCTAAACCTGTGGTTACAGCAAGTGGAGCAACGTCATTCTGCGATGGTTTCTCTGTAACACTTACTTCTTCACCTGAGTTATCTTATTCTTGGAGTAATTTAAGTACTACAAAAAGCATCGATGTTACGAAAAGTGGCGTGTTCTCATTAACGGTAAAAGATGTAAACGGTTGTGTTTCTCCGAAATCGGATGCAGTTACGGTAACGGTTTACGCTCTTCCAGCAAAACCAACAGTAACAGTTAAGGGAGATGGCAAAACGACATTCTGTGCTGACAGAACAGCTACTTTAGAAGCATCTGATTTAACAAATGGAGAGTTAACTAAATTCAAATGGAGTACAACGGAAGTTTCAAAAGCCATTACAGCTAAAACTTCCGACAAATATAGTGTTGTGGTAATAGACCCTCGTGGTTGTGTTTCACCAACATCTGATGTAGTAACAATCACGGTACTTCCTTTACCTGCTGCACCAACAGTTACATTTGATGGAGCAGATTTCGGAGGAAAATCAATCGCTATTTTCTGTACAAGAGATAACGTTGATTATTCTAAATTGAATAGTGTAAACATGATTGCTACCAGTAATTTTGAAGTAACTTGGAGCGATGGAACTGTTGGAAAAGTATTAAGTGCTGTTAAAAAATCTGGTGATTACACAGCAGTAGCTACTCAGAAATATACTGATGGCAATGCTTGTACCTCGCTGAAATCAGCAATCTTAACGGTATTGGTAAAAGAAAACCCTGACGTAGTTGCTTCTGGAGCGACAATCACAAAAGATGGTACGTTTATTTTAAAAGCGGTAAACTTCCCTGATGGAGGAAACTACGAATGGAAATATGGTGGTACTGTTGTTACAGATGTTAATAATGCTACTGTAACGACTGCAAGTGTGAAGGTATCTAAATATGGTGACTACATTGCGAGAAGACAAATTATTTATACCGTTCCTGCTCCAACAAATCAACTAGTTTGCTATTCAAATTATGTAGCTCCTTTCACATTTAAAGAAGATCCTGATTTCAGAGGTTTATCAATCTATCCGAATCCAGGCAATGGAGCATTTACAGTTGAAGCATTGGATAACTTGAAAAACGTTGAAATTTCAATTTATGACTTATTTGGTAGAATCATTTGGTCTAAAACATTTGCAAGTCTTACAACTAAGACTCCTGTAGATTTAACAGCTCAACCAATTGGTACTTACTTATTACGTTGTAAAGCGGATGGTTTTGATGTTACAAAGAGAATCATTACGAATAGATAACATATAGTTTGCATAAAAAAGGGGCTACTTTACGATAAAGTAGCCCCTTTTTTATGGATAAACTTTCCTACTTTTTCCCCTTCCACGAAATCATCAATACGCCTCCTAAGACAATTATAGTTCCAATTACTTGCCATACATTAATTTTTTCTCCTAAGAAAGAAGAAGCCATTACAATGGTAGCGACAGGGCCAATGCTACCAATGATTGACGCATTAGAAGAACCTATTCGACGAATACCTTCCGAAATCATAAAGGAAGGAATCACCGTTGTAAAAATGGCCATTACGATAGATAAGCCGTAAACCTCCATTGGTAAACTAAACAATCCATGTCCCACACTGACCCAATAATGGATTACGACCATCCCCGTTGAAATCAACATGGCATAACACGTAAAACGCTGTGGCCCTACTCTTGGAATCATCTCCCCACTTCCCATCAAATACAAGGCATAAGTAAAGGCACTCAAAAAGACCAATGATGCACCAATGATTACGTTCTTTTGCATCCCAATCTGTAAATCTGGAATGAAGGCAATAAATACTCCAATGTACGTAATAACTAACGCTAGATATTGTATTCTTTGAATCTTCTTATTTAAGAAAATACCCGATAAAATCACCACAATCGTTGGATAAACAAACAGTACAATTCGTTCGATGGCAGCGGTAACGTAGCTCAAACCCCAGAAATCAAAAATAGAAGCCAAGTAATAACCCACTAAACCAATCAGTAACATCCAAATCCATTCCTTTCTGCTTAGCTTGGGAACATCTTCCTGTTTTCTATTTTGAAAAAATAGAATTACTAGATAAAATGGTGCAGAAAATAACATCCGCAATGCCAGCAAGGAAACGGCATCTGCATGATAATGGATAAAATTATACCGTACTAAAATGGCTTTCCCTGCAAAAAATACAGCACCAAGAAAGACCAAAATAGCTCCAACTAAAAATTTTGATTTCATTTGATTAAACATTAGGTTTCAAAAAAAAGAGACCCTTCTCACAGGAGAAAGGTCTCTTACTAACGTAACATATTTAGTACAAAAAGCCCTCCTCAGTTCCGAAGAATGAGTAATGAAAGCCAAGAAATTACTAAAGATAATGTACGCATTATATTATTTTTTACGGAAATACAATTGAATTGGAACTCCTGTAAAGTCAAAGTGTTCACGCATTTGGTTTTCTAAATAACGTTCATAACTTTCACGGATGTATTGTGGCAAATTACAGAACAATACAAACGATGGAGCACGTGTTGGCAATTGAGTAATGTATTTGATTTTAATGTGCTTACCTTTCCAAGCTGGTGGTGGATAGTTGTCGATAACCTTCAACATCACATCATTCAACTTAGACGTAGCAATTTTTCTAGTCTTATTTTCATACACTTCTAATACCTTTTCTACTGCTTGGAAAATACGTTGTTTTTCCAACACTGAAGTAAAGATAATTGGCATATAGTTCAAAGGTGCCATTCTCGAACGAATCGCATCTTCAATACGCTTCGATGTCATCGCATCTTTTTCTACCAAATCCCATTTGTTAACCATGATGACCATCCCTTTTTTAGCTCTATCAGCCATCGAAACGATGTTCATGTCTTGTGCTTGCAAACCAGTTTGAATGTCAATCGTTGTTGCATCAATGATAACTACAGCAACATCACATTCTTCCATTGCTTTAATTGATCGTAAAATCGAGTAGTATTCGATGTTATCATCAATTTTTGCTTTACGTCTAATCCCTGCGGTATCTGTAATGATAAAATCTTTACCAAATAGGGTATAATGA
>JARXAV010000249.1 GCA_029865665.1 Flectobacillus sp.
TCGCCAATTTTCAGGAGATGATTTTCAGGTATATCGTGCTTTGCGTTCGATTAACCCATCGCCTTATATGTTCTATTATGACTACGAAAACTATCGTATTTTTGGAGCATCTCCCGAAAAACAAATCGCAATTAAAGGCAACTTAGCTGAAATTCACCCCATTGCAGGAACGTTCCGCCGTACAGGAGACGATACCAAAGATGCAGCTTTGGCGGTAGAATTACTTGCTGACCCTAAGGAATCGGCAGAACACGTAATGCTGGTTGACTTAGCTCGTAACGACTTATCTCGTAACTCCGATTTAGTAAAAGTAGAAACGTTTAAAGAAGTTCAATTCTTCTCACACGTGATCCACTTGGTGTCTAAAGTAACAGGACGCACCACGCCAGAAACCAATCCATTGCAATTGGTAGCCGATACGTTCCCAGCAGGAACGCTTTCGGGTTCGCCAAAACACAATGCTATGACCATCATTAATCGTTTGGAAACAACCAATCGGCATATTTATGGTGGAGCAATTGGCTATATGGATTTTGTAGGGAATTTTAACCATGCAATCGCCATTCGTACCTTTATGAGCAAAAATAACACCTTATATTACCAAGCAGGGATGGGTGTTGTAGCGAAATCAAATGTCGAAAGCGAGCTAAATGAAATCCATCTGAAGCTAGGTGCTTTGCGTAAAGCCCTTACAATGGCTGAAGAAATCTAACAAAGCCCTTAGCTTATTTTAAATAGTAATGTAAGTTCCTAACATACATAAACACTGAACGATAATCAGATGAAAATATTAGTTTTAGATAATTACGACTCTTTTGTATATAATTTAGTCTATATTTTGAAAGACTTAGGCAACGATGTGGACGTATTTCGTAACGACAAAATTGCTTTAGAAGAAATCAAAAAGTACGATAAAATTTTACTTTCTCCTGGCCCAGGTATTCCAGAAGAAGCAGGTATTTTGTTAGACGTAATCCGTGAATATGCTTCAACTAAACCCATGTTTGGGGTTTGTCTAGG
The DNA here is from genome assembly GCA_029865665.1 of Flectobacillus sp. The sequence continues at coordinate 1,021 of JARXAV010000249.1, forward strand.
ACATCAAGCCATTGGCGAAGCATTCGGGGCAAAGCTGCATAACATGGGTGATGTACTACACGGTGTAACAACCAAATGTATCGTTACCAAACCAGACGAAGTATTATTCAAAGGAATTCCTACCGAGTTTGACGTTTGTCGTTACCACTCATGGACAGTAGTTCCAGAAACGATGCCAGCCGATTTATTAGTGACGGCTGTAGATGAAAAAGGCTATGTAATGGCAGAGGCTCACACCAAATACGATGTCAGAGGCGTACAATTTCACCCAGAAGCATACTTAACGCAATTTGGCGTAAAAATGGTAGAAAACTGGGTAAATTCATAAGTTGAGTTATTGTCAACCGTATTCTATCAAAACTAAACAAGGTTTTACTGTTTCTTATCTTTTTATGAAACGCCTATGCCAAAAAGCTTGATACACAGAGGCATGATTAGGCGTTCCATCTGATACCATTGAAAATAGCTAAACATTATAATCAGATGAAAACATATTTGCAAAAACGAGTTGAAGGACTAACTCTCAGCAAAACAGAAGCTCAGGAAGCTCTCGGAAAAATTGCGAACGGAGAAGTAAACAACAGTCATATTGCCGCTTTCTTGACAAGCTACATGATGAAACCCATCACGGCAGAAGAGTTAGAAGGCTTTAGAGATGCCATGCTCAACGTAGCCCTAACGGTTGATTTATCGGCCTTCAGTCCAATGGATGTTTGTGGTACAGGAGGTGATGGAAAAGATACGTTCAATATTTCGACGACCTCATCCTTCGTTGTGGCAGGTGCAGGACAATTTGTCGCAAAGCATGGCAATCATGGAGTTTCTTCTTCGGTGGGTTCTTCTACCGTTTTAGAATACTTAGGCGTTAAATTCAGTAATGAAGAAGCTTACTTAAAAAGTAAAATTGAAGAGGCAGGAATTTGTTTCCTCCATGCTCCTTTGTTCCACCCTGCCATGCGTTTTGTAGGGCCGATTCGTAAAGAATTAGGCATGAAAACCTTCTTCAATATGCTTGGTCCTTTATTGAACCCTGCCAAGGTAACAAAGCAAATAACGGGCGTATATAATCAGGAAATCTTTCATTTATATTCAAGCCTTCTGGAAAAATCAGAAGATAACCTTGGCGTTTTGTACGGATTAGACGGTTATGACGAAATTTCATTGACAGGCGACTTCTTATTAAGCACCACTCGTGGACAAGAAACAATTTCTCCTGAACAATTAGGTTTCACAAAATGTAAACAAGAAGAGTTATCTGGAGGTTCTACCGTAGAGGAATCAGCAAAAATCTTAATTGATGTATTAAACAACAAAGGAACGAAAGCCCAAACAGAGGTAATTTTAGCCAATGCCGCAATCGCTCTGTACTCTGCCGACAACAAGCTGAGTCTTTCTGATGCCGTATTGAAAGCAAAAGAATCGCTCGAAAGTGGAAAAGCCTTTGAATGCTTTAACAAATTTATTAGCTAAACAAAAATGCCTCTACGGCAAGATATTAAACATAGCGTAATCACCTCTGTGACAACAGGAAATAACATGACTATATTAGATAAAATTATCGCTCGTAAAGTAGAAGAAGTAGCCGCAAGAAAAGCCCTAGTTTCCATTGCAGAATTAGAGAAAAAGGATTTTTTTGCCAAAGCAACTAATTCCCTAAAAACAAGTTTATTGAATCCTGCTTCTTCTGGTATCATTTCAGAATTTAAGCGTAAATCTCCTTCAAAAGGAATCATCAATGCCAATGTAACCGTAGAAGGCGTAACGGCAGGTTATGTAAAAGCAGGAGCAGCTTGTCTTTCGGTATTGACAGACATTGATTTTTTTGGCGGTTCGGACGATGATTTTCTTCGTGCAAGACGTACCAATCCTACCATTCCGATGTTGCGTAAAGACTTTATGATTGATGAATACCAAATCATTGAAGCGAAGTCCTTAGGTGCTGACGTAATCTTGTTAATTGCCGCCAACTTGAGTCCACAACGCATTCAAGAATTAGGAAAGTTGGTAAAAGAATTAGGGATGGAAACCCTTCTTGAAGTACACGACCAAGAAGAATTAGACAGAAGCCTTTGTCAGTACATCGACGTAGTGGGCGTAAATAACCGCAACTTGAAAAACTTTGCAGAACAGAACGTCAATGCGTCGCTAGAATTAGCAGAAAAAATTCCTGCCGAATTTATCAAAATTTCAGAAAGCTGTATTTCTCAGGTTGAAACCATCAAACAATTAAAAGCAGTAGGTTATCAAGGATTCTTGATTGGTGAGAATTTTATGAAAACTCCAGAACCAGGAAAAGCCCTTTCAGAATTTATTGAACAGCTTTAACCTATTGAATTTCACGGTTTTTGAGTACTTTTGTGAAAAATCAACTGCCCATTTACCACTTGATAGAACGCTATGAGATTAAAAGTTTGCGGAATGAGAGAGACGGAGAATATCCGTGAAGTATTAGCCTTACAACCCGACTACATGGGCTTTATCTTTTACGAAAAGTCTAGCCGTTTTGTGGGCGAAGAATTAGAGGAAGAATTGCTCAAAAGTTTTCCACATACTACCAGAAAAGTTGGGGTTTTTGTGAATGCCTCGCAATCTTATATTTTAGAAAATGTACGAAAATATCAGTTAGATTATGTGCAGTTACATGGTGAAGAATTACCTGATTTTTGCAAAAGTCTTAAATTAAAAGGACTCAATATTATCAAAGCTTTTTCGGTAGATACGTCCTTTAATTTTGCCAAACTGCATAATTACAAACCACATTGCGATTATTTCCTTTTTGATACCAAAGGAGAAAAAATAGGAGGAAATGGCGTACCATTCGACTGGTCAATTCTTAAAAAATATGACAACGAAAAGCCTTTTTTCCTTGCAGGCGGAATTGATTTAAGCAATGCCACGCAAGTACTAGAAATGACCCATCTTCGGATTCATGCCCTAGACGTGAATAGTCGCTTTGAAGACCGTCCTGCACACAAAAATGTATCGCAGCTCCACGAGTTAATTAAACTCGTTAAACCAGAAGAAGTAGAATTATAATAATATGACACTAGCAAACACATTCGACGTAAACGAAAAAGGATATTACGGACAATTTGGAGGGGCATTTATTCCTGAAATGCTTTATCCAAATGTGGAAGAACTGAGAGACAATTATCTCAAAATAATGGCAGAACCAGACTTCAAAGAGGAGTTTGATGCCTTATTGAAAGACTATGTGGGTCGCCCAACCCCTCTTTTTCATGCCAAACGTCTTTCTGAAAAATACAACACCACCATTTATTTAAAGCGTGAAGACCTTTGTCATACAGGAGCTCACAAAATAAATAACACGATTGGACAAGTTCTAGTAGCCAAACGTTTAGGCAAGAAAAAAATCGTTGCCGAAACAGGTGCAGGTCAACACGGAGTAGCCACAGCAACCGTTTGTGCCTTAATGGGCTTAGAATGTATCGTGTATATGGGCGAAATCGACATTGAGCGTCAAGCACCCAACGTGGCTCGCATGAAAATGCTTGGAGCAGAAGTTCGTCCAGCAACGAGTGGTTCAAAAACCCTTAAAGATGCAACCAACGAAGCCATGCGTCACTGGATTAACAATCCTGTGGACACCCACTACATCATTGGTTCGGTTGTAGGGCCTCACCCCTATCCAGACATGGTAGCTCGTTTTCAGTCGGTGATTTCGGAAGAAATCAAATGGCAGTTAAAAGAAAAAACGGGTAAAGAAACGCCAGATTACGTAATTGCTTGTGTAGGTGGAGGGTCAAATGCCGCAGGAGCATTTTATCATTTCCTATATGATTTAGAAACAAAACTCATTGCCGCAGAAGCAGGTGGACATGGGATTAATTCGGGTTTTTCGGCTGCCACAACTTTCTTAGGAAAACCAGGCGTATTGCACGGAAGTAGAAGTATTTTGATGCAAACGGAAGATGGACAGGTAGTAGAACCACATTCGATTTCAGCGGGACTTGACTACCCTGGAATTGGTCCAATGCACGCCCATCTATTTGACACCAATCGTGCCGAATTTTATGCCATTACCGACGAAGAAGCACTAAAATCAGCTTTTGAATTATCGAAATTAGAAGGTATTATTCCTGCTTTAGAATCATCACACGCTTTAGCTGTTTTAGATTACTTAGGAGCAAAAGAGCACGAAACGGTTGTCATTAACCTTTCTGGACGTGGTGACAAAGATTTATCGACGTATATGAAACATATTATTTAGTAAGAAATAATGATGAATGTTGAATGTGTAATGTTGAATTTAAACGATTGATGAATAGGCCACTAATAAATTTAGATTCACTACAATTCTGCATGATTCCATTTTTTAGCTATCTGTTTTCCAACCCTGTGAGTTTTTTGAAACCTCACAGGGTTAAGTCTTACCAAAATCTATGTGGAAAAAAGCACTGATATTCTTCTTCTTTCTCTTAGTCTTTGCTTTTACGGCACTGATGTTTACCAAAATATCCCCTTATTTTACCAGCTTCAGCAAAGAGCTTAATTTCCTCTCGACCAAACCTATTAGGTTATTAACTAATGAAACCTTCTTTTGGGGATTTTACACCCACATCACCAGTAGTTTATGGGTTTTGGCTTTGGGCATGATTCAATTCATACCCTACATTTTTAGAAGCTATCCTAACTTTCATCAACTAGCAGGTAAAATTTACTGTATTTCTATTTTAGCCTTAGCGGCTCCTTCTGGACTTATATTAGCTTATTATGCCAATGGCGGATTACCCGCTCAAGTAGGCTTTAGCTTTCAGTGCGTCATTTGGTGGCTCAGTACCTATCAGGCATGGCAAGAAGCCCTTCGTAAAAACTGGATAAAACATATTGAAATGATGCTCATCAGTTACGCCGTGACCCTTGCAGCAATGAGTTTACGAGGCGAAAGCTATCTACTCTTTTATCTATTTCATACAAAACCGATTGAAACCTACCTAACGGTAACGTGGTTTTCATGGACTTTCAATATATTCGTAGCTAAATTGTTAATTATGAATCATTTGCCTAAAAAACTTTTGGAGGCATATCGTCTCAAATAGGCATTGGTGTTCATGTTATACGGTATTCAACAATATATTTACGTCTCATTCCATTAGCATCCATGAAAAAAAATCTCATTATCACAGCAGTGGTTTTAGTGCTGAGCGTTGCGGCTTACGCATTATTCATCAGACCACGACTAAAAGCCGCACCAACTCCGCAGCTTGTCGTAAAGCCACAGACGCACAAAGAAGCGATAGATACCCTTCGTATTGATAGCACAGTTGCAGAAAAACCAATAGAGTTAACAGCTCTATCAGAAAAGGACACCAAAGCCCTGTTTGACACGACAGACTTGTCTAAAGTTCTTTCAAGTATTCAACCTATCGAAAATGATAAGCCCTATATTGAAATCTTCAATGGTTTTTATGGGCCAGATCATTACCGCATTGAGTTTTATATTGATAAAGTAAGTAAAGATGCCAGTAATCCACTTCGCTATCTACTATCAGGAAAAACTCGTTACAAGAAAAATATTGTCC
>JARXAV010000197.1 GCA_029865665.1 Flectobacillus sp.
GATTCTATTTACAATGGGGCTCACGATAATGCTTCGGGGGTGTCTATTTTGTTAGAAATTGCTCATGCCTTCAAGGCTTTACCCAAAGCTCCTAAGCGTTCTATTATCATTGCGGTAGTAACGGGCGAAGAATATGGCTTATTGGGTTCTGATTATTTTGCGAATAATTTCCCTATCAAAGAAGGTAAAATGGTAGCCAACTTAGCGATAGATATGCCCTTTTTCTTTCACCCGATTTTAGATATTGTACCCTACGGAGCTCAACATTCGAGTCTGTCAAAACAAGTAGCACAAGCAACCAAAATCCTTAATTTAAAAGTGAGTCCAGATCCGTTTCCAGAACAAGTTGTTTTTGTGAGAAGCGATCATTTTAGTTTTATTAAAAAAGGTATTCCTGCTTTGTTCATCAAAAGTGGTTTTATGACCGTACCCGAAGATACCATTGATAGAAGTAAATCGGATGTCGCTTGGCGAAGCACCATTTATCATACCCCTCAAGACGATATGAATCAGCCTTTCGATTTTCAAGCGGCGGCAACCCATGTAAAGGTGAATTTCTTGATTGGTTATTTTACTGCTAACGAAGCCTTAGCTCCAACGTGGAACAAAGGAGATTTCTTTGGAGGAAAGTTTGGGAAGTAGAAGTAAATTAGGTATTTCATTTTGATACTATTTTATCTTTTTTTTCAGTATTTATAACCCAGTTTTACAGATGTTAACGTCTTGCTAAACTGGGTTTTTATTTTCTTCTCCTTAAAATAAACAAGTTTTCATTATCTCTAAATAGTTATTCTTGACTAAAAAGCTACGCTAGGTCCTTTCATAAATATTCACACTATCTATCCCTTTTGGAAATCAAACAGGTAGTGTTATCATAAATTTCGGCAGGGTTTTTGTTATCTAATTAACTTTAAAAGTTGATAAATGATAATTGTTGATACATTTGAGTATCTAGTAGAAAGTTTTTTATGGCTTATTAAGGCTTCCGACATACTTAATTATATAGAGTATATATGTAAATTACTGATTGTCAGCTTTTAATATGGGTGTATTCCCTTGTGTTGTTAAAGGGTGTGGCATGCTTAAATCCAATAAATAAAGTTTAATAAATCACTAACTATAGCATAGGATGCATATTTTTACAAGGGAAAGATTATTGTTTTTTTTACTCTTTATAAGTGTTGGCGTTGTCAATAAAATGCAGGCACAGGTTTCTGGAGTCGTTTATAAAGATTTTAATATGGACGGTGCTAAGGGTACTGTCTCTCCTAATCTTGAGGTTGGGATGTCTGGAGTGGTTGTAAATGCTACTAAGCCTGATGGTTCTTCATTGACTGTAACTTACACAGGAGGGGGAACTTCGACTGATAAGTCGGGGGCTTACGCCGTGACAGGAGGTACATTGGGACAAATTCGCCTAGAGTTTGTAATGCCAGATAACTATACATTTGCAGCAAAAGGAGCATCAGGAGGAACAACCGTAATGTTTCCTTCAGGTGCAAGCCAAAACTTAGCAGTGAATTATCCTGCTGACTACTGCGGAGTAACCGACCCCTATTTAGTAACATCTTGTTATGTAGGTAATAATGCTTCTGGCATTAATGATGTGATGGTAAAATATCCGTACTCCGCATCTGGGGCAACTTATGATGCAAATCATTCGACCATTGCCTTAAAAGATGAGATTGGTTCTACTTGGGGAATTGGATATGATAGGGAGACCCAAAATATTTATACAGGTGCTTTTGTCAAAAGGCATATTCCATTGAAAGATAATAATGGAGATGGAAAAGAGGATATTGGTGCAATTTATAAAATACCAAGTAGTGGGTCGCCATCATTGTGGTTAGATGTTACCACGTTAGGAGTGGATGTGGGTATGAGCTTAATGCCAACTATTGCAACAAGAGCTTTACCTACTCCTGCTACAACGTCAGATCTTGCTGCTTCTCATGATACAGATTTGTATCCGTTAATAGGTAAAATAGGATTAGGTGATGTTGAAATTTCAGACGACAATAAGCAATTGTTTTTTGTTAACCTTTTCGATTCAAAGGTATATACCGTAAATCTAGCTACAAAGACATTAGTAGGTGCGGGTATTGCTGTGCCGAATACCTGCACTGGTGGAAATGAAAGACCATTTGCATTGGCTTTTCATCGAGGTAAATTGTACGTAGGTGCTGTTTGCGATGCGGCCACCTCAAAACTTGATGTTGATATGAAAGCAACTGTCTATCGGTTAGATGGTACTGTACTTACGAGTGTACTTTCATTTCCTCTAAATTATACCAAAGGAGCTGCTTTCACTTGGGGTGGAATTTATGGTAATAAGTGGAATCCGTGGGAAGATTCATTTACAAATATATCTGGCGGTATTAGTCCAACAGGACTAAATCTTGTCTGTGAACCTCAAGCAATGTTTGCTGATATCGTTTTTGACACAGATGAGTCTTTAATTATGGTGCTAAATGATAGACTTGGTCATCAGACAGGTACTGCGAACTATCAGCCGAGTACTTCAGACACTAAACTCTACTATGGACTTGCTGGTGGTGATATTCTAAGAGCATCATTAGTATCAGGTGTTTATACATTAGAGAAAAATGCTACTTCAGGTGGAATTACAACCGCTGGTGCAGGTAACGGACAAGGGCCTGGTACTCCAACCGCTACTGGTTATACAAGTCCTTCTGGAGAGTTCTATGTTGGTGATGATGAGAATAGTGTGCATGAAGAAGTGGTAGGTGGTGGGGCTGCTCTACTACCAGGTAGAGGTCAAGTAGTAACTCAGGTTTCGGATCCTGCACAAAATTACTTTGCAGGTGGGACTTACTGGTTTAATAACACGACAGGTGAGTATGATCAGGCATACGTAGTATTTAAAGACCCTTCCTTTGGACAACAACCGTGGTTATTTGGAAAAGCTAATGGATTGGGTGATATGGAGTTGATGTGTAATAATGCCCCTATTGAAATTGGAAATCGTGTTTGGGATGATACAGATAAAGATGGTATTCAAGATGCTGGTGAAACAGGTATTAGTGGTGTAGATGTGAAGCTGTATGCAGCTAATGGAACATCCTTAATAGCTACAGCAACGACAGACGCAGCGGGTAATTACTTTTTTTCATCTGCAATAGGATCAAATACACCAGCTGCAATTTATGGGTTAAATTTGAACTTCAATACTAACTATCAAATAGAATTCCCCCAATCTATCGCTGCTAAAACGATTACTGGTGTCAATTTAGGCACTAATGATTTACTAGACTCTGATGCTAATTCCAGTACAGGGAAGGTTTCTTTTTCTACGGGTTATGCAGGAGAAAACAATCATAGTCTTGATGTTGGATATTCTTTATGTACGGTTCCAACAGTAGGTACTCCAGTAGCAACTCAGGCTACTTGTACTGGCTCAGTGGCAAATAATGATGCAAAGATAGATGTAACTGGCATTTCTGGCGGAGATAAATACAGTTACGGGATAGATAGCACTACGTTTACGTTCGCTTCCGCAACTTCTTTTACAGGGGCGACAGTAAGTATCACAGGTTTGGCGAATCCAAGTGTGGCAACGACATATTATGTGCGGATTTATAACGCCTCTGAGACATGTTATAAAACGGTTAGTGTAATTCTACAACCAAAGTCTTGCATTCCTATTTGTACGAAACCGAATGCAGGTGCCGATTTAGCACAATGTTTACCAAAGACAAGTGCAAATCTTACAGATGCTACTACCACGACAGAGTGGATTGCTTATTCGGCTAATCCAGCTCTTGCGACGATTGATGCTACAACAGGTGTTATTGCAGGTATGACAATAGCGGGAACCTATAAATTTATTCTTAGAGTAAAAGGGAGTGCGGCTTGTGCGGATACGATGCAAATAGTAGTTTCTGTTGGAGATCCTGCTTTTACACTTTGTAATGATGGAACAACGTCTTATACCTTAACCGCAGATGCTGGTGTTACTAATGTTGTTTGGTATAATATGGCTGGAGTACAGGTTGGTACTGGTTCGACATTATTTGTAAATTCAAAGACGCTAGGTCTGGAAGATGGAAGTGAAGCCTTTTATTACACTGCTCTGGATACTACAGGTTGTACTGCTGAGTCATGTTGTCCTATAAAGTTCACTACCGAACAATGTTGCCCAGTAGTGCCTTATTGCTTACCTGTTGGTTTTAAAAGAAACTAAGTATTTTTCAATTATAATAAAAACAGCCCAATTCTACAGAATAATATCAACTGTAGAATTGGGCTGTTTTTTTACCTAAACTTGCCACGTTCATATTGTACTGGCCATTGAACATCTTTTTGTCCTAGTTCGGCAGCAGCTCTGAGTGGGAAATAGGGGTCACGAAGTAGTTCTCTGGCTAAGAAAATGACATCGGCTTGACCCGTTACCAGAATCGACTCCATTTGGACAGCACTTGTTAGTAAACCTACAGCACCCGTCAAAATGCCTGTTTCTGCTTTGATTTGCTGTGCAAATGTAACCTGATAAGAAGGAGCAACGGGGATTTTAGCGTTATGAATATTACCGCCTGTGGAAGTGTCAATTAAATCAACGCCAGCTTTTTGTAAGAGATGAACCAACTGAATCGAATCGGATTCGTTCCAGCCTCCTTCTGCCCATTCGGTTGCAGAAATACGTACAAATAAGGGATGTGTTTCGGGTAAAATTTGTTTTACAGAGGCGATAATTTCAAGTAATAAACGTACTCTGTTTTCAAAACTACCACCATATTCGTCGTTCCGTTGATTACTTAGGGGCGATAAAAACTGGTGAATCAAATAGCCATGTGCCGCATGAATTTCAATAACACGAAACCCTGCTTTGACAGCTCTTTCCGTTGCCAACGTAAAATCGCTGATTACCTCTGCTATTTCCGTTTTGCTTAGTGCTTTGGGCGTTCCATAAACCTCATTGAAAGGAATTTCGCTAGGGCCAACGACTTGCCAACCGCCTGCTGTTTCACTTACTAATTGTCCTCCTTTCCACTGCGAAGCCATACTTGCCTTTCTTCCTGCATGAGCTAATTGAATACCTGCTTCTGCTCCGTTGGCTTTGATGAACGTTGTGATTTTTTGTAGCCCTTCGATATGTTCGTCCTTCCAGATTCCTAAATCGTCGGGAGAAATTCTGCCTTCGGGTGAGACGGCTGCGGCTTCGGTTATGACTAAGCTTGCTCCGCCTACCGCTCTGCTGCCCAAGTGGACGAAATGCCAATCGTTTGCAAAACCATCTACAGATGAATATTGACACATCGGCGATACTACGATGCGGTTCTTTAAGACAAGGTCTTTGATTTTTAACGGACTAAATAACTGAGCCATAGGATGTATATATTAGTTAATGAAGCATTAGAATAAGAAGAGTGTGTGAAATTTATAGCGTTAAAAGTTTAGCGTATTTTATGCAAAATAATATTCTTTCAAATTTTATTTTACAAAATAATGCGTCTGCGTCGAGTTTTTTCCCGAGAGACTGTCACTCATAAACTTTTGACTTTTTACACAACCTCTTCTTATTCATAAGGATTTTGTCCCTAGCTTAGGTCATCCAATGAGTCATTAGTTTGCGTGGATTTCACCAACTAAGGTCTTTTTAATAGTTTGCTGGCTCGGTTTTCCTTTATAGCTAATTGTTCCACCCGTACTTGCCGAAGCGTCTAAGGTATTATTTGCACTAATTTCGGCTACGCCACCCGTATTGGCTTTTACATCTGCTTCATCGCTTTTGAGTTGATACGCAAACAATTCTCCCCCTGTATTTACTTTAGCTTGCAGAAATGCCGCCTTTCCGTCTAGGGTAACAATTGCCCCTTGTACGCTAGATACGACTAAATTATTGACATTAATATCCAATTTAACAATCGCACCTGATGAAGCATCAAGCACTAAATGATTGCCCGTTAGTGCTTCATTCGCACTTAGTTCTACGCCACGCCCTGCAATAATACTTGCTAACTCATTGGTATATTCAATCGTTATTTTGAACTGCTTTTTACCTGTAATTTTCTTGTTATTATTTTGGTCGGTAAGTTGCTTGAAGATTTTAGTCTTTACCGAAAGTTCATCGCCCGAAACTGCCACCGTTAAGTCCTCAAGGTTTGCCCCATTTAAGGCTTCAGAAGTTACTTTGTTCACCTTACTTTTTACCAATTCTACCTGCATGATTCCCTGTACATCAATCTTACTAAAGTTTTGTAAGGTCACTTCTTGATGCTGTTGTCCGTATAAAATCGACGAAATAGA
>JARXAV010000270.1 GCA_029865665.1 Flectobacillus sp.
CAGCATTTGTAAACACATAAAAATCATTGTATTTGGCATAACTCACTTTTGCTTCTAAATCAAAACCTGAGATGGATGCCTTGGCTCCTACATACAAATCACTAGATTTACGGGTATTTCTCAATTCTGAATTTCTTCCTAGCCATTTATTTTCCAATAATAAGGATGTTAGGTTATTAGCATACATATCACCTTCATATCCTGCAAACGCACGAATGCCTTCAAATGGCTGAAAATCTACCTTGATGATTGGGTAAACATAATTTTGGTTATACGAAATCTTTTCTCTGTCATTTAGCAAATTCAATCCTGCGGTTACACTAAATTTATCTGCTCTATAAAAGAAGGTAGGTTTTAAACGATAAAGATTGCGATATACCGTGTTGGTGGTATCATGCGTTTGAGCTAATACAACAGAACCTTCTAACCCTGCCGATAGACGATCTGTAAGTGGTAACACCCCTGAGAGTACGCCTGACAAGACTAATTCAGTTGTTTTTAAATGCGTGAATAAGTAGGACGCATTGGCTTTTGCCTGATAATCTACTTTTGCTTTTTCGTAGGCATTACTAAATGAGCCATTAAAGAAAAATTTGTTCCAAGAGTTGAAAATACTTGGTTCTGTAATATTATCTCCAATCGGTTGCTGAGAATAACCATAATAGTCAAATCCTCGTCTCTCCCAACCTACAGCTCCTTCTAATTTAATATCATCCTTAACAACTGTTCTACTATGTAATTTGATGAGATTCTGTGATTCTCCGGAAAAGTTTGAACGAACTGGTCCTAAACGAAAGGCATTGTGCTTGATATAAATTCCATGGTAATTATTCTCTCCTCTACGAATACCTCCATGGCCTTCCAAAAAGGTGTGTCCGTAATTACCTAAGCCTCCTCTAATCACATTGTTAAAACTTTGCTCCTTGATACTGCCAGTTCCATATTCCTCTGGCATTTTGACAGTTGGGCTAAAAGCGGGAGTTTGTACGGGAATTTTTCGCTCTGTATAGGGATAGGCCAATTCTTTCTTTGGTCCATTATCTCCAGCAATCGGTATTTTTTCAAAGATACGGCTTGCCTGAGGAATTTCGATTACTCGCTGTTTCACAATAATGATATCGTCTGTGTGAACTTCGCCTCCTCCTTTCTGTGCGTATAGACTTGCAGAAAGTGCGGTGGAAAGACTGAGCGTACCAATGAGTATATTAATATGTTTCTGATTCATCCTGTCTAGTTTTCTTAACAATGTGTTTTTAGTTTATTTAAGTAATCGTGCAAAATTATTCTTGAGAGCCAATTTCTGGAAACACTCAATATAGAGTGCCATAAATGCAAAATTTAACTTTCAAAATTTAGCATTATTACTTACGTTCTATCACTTTGAGTTTTGCTTTCGCTTCGGTCACGATTTCCTTCTCTGGTGATCCCGTGATAAGTGAGTTTAAGGTAACTTTTGCTTGAAGTAAATTATTCATCGCTACAAAGTCATCTGCTAACAAAAGGTAGGCTTTACCCATTTGTAAGTCAGAACAGTTATTGAAGTCATGTGTGAATTTATTGATAATTAACTCCGACGACTCTTTGTACTTCCCTTGGTTATATAAAATCTGAGCAATCAGATACTGAGCTTCCGCTCCGTTGTCTCCTTTATCAATCGAAATTGTTTGATTAAAAGCATCGGTTGCACCAGGGTAGTTATTTTTAGCCATCAAGATTTTACCTGTATATAAAGATGCCTTACTTTTGGCTCCAGCTACAATATCGCCATTGTTAGAAACTTCTCTTGCAAAATAGATGGTAGAATCTGACTTCAACTGATAATACGATTCCATTAAGCCAATCAATGCGGTCTGTTGGTCTTTCTTATCGGGAGCAATGGTCTGCAAAATACGGTATGCCGTAGCCGATTTCTTGAAATTACCTGCCTTAAATTCGATATCAGCTACTTTAGCAGTAACCTTATTCACCGATTTGTATTTATTATCGGCAATAACCTGATAATAATAATTGAGTGCCTGAGCTTTGTTACCCAAGGAATTATAGGCCTCCGCTAACAAATATTTGGCTTCATAACTATACTTACTCGTAGGGTATTTCGCTAAATAGTCAGACAAAACTTTAACTGCTTTGTCGTACGATTCCTTATAATATAAATTCTTTGCACTTTCAAACGCTAATTCGTCCAACGAACCATCATTCGGATTAGCCTGCTGGTAACCATTCAGTAACGCTGTAAAATCTTCAGGTCTTCCTAATTCGTTATATTGTTCCTGAGCACCGTCTAAAGCACTTTTAGCTAAACTGTCCGTTGGATAATTTTTGATAATTGTCTTATAATCCAATACAGCACTTTCTCGATTGCCATTATTCACAAAAGCTCCTGCTCTATAAAGTAATGCCTGCGGAACAAATGGACTTTGAGGCTTTTCATTGATCAGACGAGTAAAATCAGTGATTGCAACAGTATATTGACGAGCCTTTAAGTCGGCTTCGCCCATTCTAAACATGGCGTTATCTGCATGGACTGAATTAGGGTAAGTCGTCTGAACTCTATCAAAAGAAGCTCTAGCTCCTTTATAATCCTCTTTATAATAGAGAATTTCTCCTTTTTGAAGCATGGCATAGTCCTTATCAGATTTACCTGTACTAATCACCTCATCATATAATTTCAAGGCTTGCTCATAATTCTTTTGAGCAAAGTACGTATCGGCTAAACGTAAAGACGCATCTTGTAACGCTTGTGGATCTCCCGACTTCATTTTATCAGCATATTCACGGAAGTAGCGATTCGCTTTGTCATAAGCTTTCGTATTAAAATAAGCATAACCAATACCGTAACGACTCTTATTTTGGTATTCCCGTAATCCTGGCGTAGTATTATCAGTAGAACTCAATAGGTTCTGATACAAATTGATTGATTCGGGATATTTCTTCTGAGCCGAAAGAGCCTCCGCTTTCCAGAAAATAGCAGCATATTTTAAATCCGCATTTTCTGGAGTTGATAACGACTTGTCAAAAAAAGGAATGGCATCAATATAATTCCCTTCGTTATATTTTTTAACACCCTGATTAAAAGCAATGCGTTGGTAAGCTGTATTAATACGAGATGAACGCTTTTTTAAATTTTCGATATACGAAAGAGCTGCCTGAAAATTATTAGAAGACAAATATGCCTCACTCACCAATTCATTGCCTTCGTCTTCAAATTTAGAAGTTGGGTACGCTCTAAAGAATGCTTCAAACTCTTTGATACTTTCTGCACTGCGACCTACGTCATAAAGTACCTTCGCATAATTAAAGAAAGCCTCTTCTTGAATAGCAGGATTAAAATTCAGTTTACGAGCTTGGTCAAATGCACCAAGGGCATAAGGACTATTATTTGCTTTCAAGTAACAAATCCCTAAGGTAAAAGCGGCATCTTGTCCGAGCGTATCTTTTGAAGACGCTACATTTTTAAGCTGTTCGGCAGCTAGAGCAAATTGATTGGAGCGAAATAAACTATAGCCAAAACGGTATGAAACCATCGAAAGCATGGCTTGTGACTTATAGTTATTATAAATGGTATAATACTGAGCGGCCTTTTCGTAATTCCCTTTTTGAAAATATACCTCCGCTGTAAGCAAGGCAATATCATCTAGTTTTCTACCTGAGTTTTTATCACGAAGAATTGGTTCGGTATAAGCTAACATTTCAGCAAACTTCCCTTGACGGTAAAAGCTATGTGCTAACCAAGCTGGTATTTCACTACGATATTCGGGTGAAACCTCCGCTTGTCTAAAATCTGGAATGGCATCAGTATAATTGGCAGCACGAAAATTAATCACCCCTGCATAATACGCAGCAGGAACAGCGTATGAATCAGAAGCTGTTTGTTTTAGCTCATTGAAAATGGGTAATGCTTCCGTATATTTTTGAAGGGTGAAATAACCCACCGCTAGTTTATACTGTGCAGCAAAATCTGTTTTAGCACTCTTCGACAAATAATCGGTTGCACGGGTGTAATCGCCATTGGCAAAAAAGTAGTTTCCTATTTCTTTGTATAGGGAGTTAGCAATTGGATGCTCTGAGTTATTACGTATAAAACGATTCGCTAAGACTTCCGTTTCGGAATTATTTAGGTATAGACTACTCATCACAATAAAATACTCAGCCCAAACATGATAGCTATCGTCTTTATCTAACGAGGGTTTTTCGGTTTCTAAATACTGAGCAAATTCTGCTTTAGCTGCTTCATAATTCCTAGACTCAAAATACTCACGGCCATTTCTGAAATGAATTGAGGGATCAGTATAGCTTAGGGTACTTTGAGCTTCTGCCTGATGTTCTGGAATAAAAAAAGTTGACAGAGTTGTCAGGCAAACCAATGAAGAAAATCTTTTCATTTGATATGTGTTTCGTTATGTTCTTATGAGGTAAACAACGCTTATTGCATTGGTATTACTCGTACCTATCCATTAGGCAGGGTTATTTCTTTTTGTTGCTAATTACGAGAATAAAGTTACAAATATGTTACTAAATAGTTTTATGGTACTATTTTGTAACATAAATTTGTTCAATTACATAAAATCAACAAAATAAGAACGAATAATTTAAGAAAGAAATTATGAAAAAAGTCGCTTTTCTGCTGTTGGGTGTCTTCCTAAGTGCTTCTATGTTAGCACAAGCCCCAAAAATTGAGTACTTCATTTCAATGGACCAACCGCACACTCACTATTTTGACATTCGATTAAAGGCTTCCAATTTTGATGCCAAAACAAAACAACAGGGTTTTATCGACTTTAAAATGGCCGTTTGGACTCCTGGTTCTTACCTAATCCGTGAATATGCGAAAAATATTGAGTCCTTAACTGCTGCTACTGGTTCAACTTCTTTGAAAACTGAAAAAATCAATAAAAATACATGGCGTGTAAAAATAACACCCACAACAACGGAAGTTTCACTAAATTACAAAGTTTATGCCAATGAACTATCCGTACGTACCTCCTTTGTTGATGCCTCTCATGGTTATATGAACCCAGCAAGTGTTTTATTGTATGTAAACGATTGGAAAGACTTCCCTTCTACACTACAAATTAAACCTTTTCAGGGCTGGAATACAATTTCAACGGCATTAAAATCTCTTGGAAATAATCGCTTTCAAGCAGCTAATTTAGATATGCTGATTGACTCTCCCATTGAAATTGGTACACAAAAACTCTTAAATTTCGATTTGAAAGGTATTCCTCATACCGTTGCGATGTATGGAGAAGCAAGTTATGACGAAACAAAGGTTTCAAATGATATTAAGAAGGTATGTGAAATCGCAACCAGTGTTGTAGGTGAACATCCGTGTAAGGATTATACGTTCATTATTCATAACTTAGCTGCTGGTGGTGGTGGACTCGAACACCTCAGCTCTACTACCTGTCAAGTAACCCGCACCGCCTATCAATCAGCTAAGGGATACCAAGATATTTTGAGTTTGGTTGCACACGAATATTTTCACCTTTGGAATGTAAAACGTATTCGTCCAAAAGCACTTGGTCCATTCGACTATGAGAACGAAAACTATACGCACTTGCTCTGGTTCTCGGAAGGATGTACCAGCTTTTACCAAAACTATATCCTCCGCCGTGCCAATTTAATGACCGAACAGGAATACCTAACCTCTTATTTAGAAGATGTTAATTTTATCGAAAATCAAACGGGAAATCAGGTACAGTCGGTAACAGAATCTAGTTGGGATGCTTGGATTAAATACTACCGTCCGAATGAAAACTCTCGTAACAGTACGGTTTCGTATTATGACAAAGGGGCTGTTTTGGGAGGAATCTTAAATTTAGAAATTCTTCGCTCTACAAAAGGGTCTAAGAATTTTGATGATGTCCTCCGCTACTTATATACCAACTACTACAAAAAATTGGGAAGAGGTTTTACGGATGAGGAATTACAAACAGCAGTAGAATTGATTGCAGGTAAAAAATTAGACACATTCTTCCAAAAGTACATTTTTGGTACTGAAACTATTCCGTATAACGAATACTTTGCTTCGGTAGGAATGACAATGGTTGACAAAAATGCAACTTCTAATAACCCTTATTTAGGCGCAGACTTTAGAGGAAGTACAAAAATTACGAGCGTACAACGTAACTCTCCAGCCTATAACGAAGGTTTAAATTATGGAGATGAAATACTTTCGATTGATGGAGCAAAGGTAGAAGATGTAGCGAAGTTTGTTCAAACTAAAAAGGTAGGTGATGTATTAGAAATCAAGGTAAAAAGAGATGGGTTAGAAAAATCGTTTAAAATAACCTTGACTAGAAATCCGAAAAAAGAATACGCTTTAGAACCCGTGGCAGGTGCATCTCCAGAACAAGTGGCTTTATATAAGAAGTGGTTGTATCTATAGGAAATGATGCAAAATTTTGGATGTTGAATTTTGAATTGAATAGTTATCTATAAAAAACAAAAGAGGGAATTTATCAGTGATAGATTCCCTCTTTTATATTAAAAACCGTTCAAGGCTTCTCCCATGTCTTGATACATACTCTCAAAGCGTTTAACGACTTTTTCTAAAAACTCTTCCGTCACAAAGGCTTTAACCTCTTCCTCACCAGAAACATCCGTTTCTGAAATTTTAAAGGTTTGTTCCATATCGGGCGTTTCAAATTTTAAGAAAAACTTTCCGTTCCAACGATAAAGCGATGCCTTACATTTCTCATTGGGAATATCTCCTACAAAATACATTGCCTATGCCTCCTCTTCAATTACGGTAATTTTCTGGATTTTATCGCCTGCTTTAATCGCATCAATCACGTCTAAACCTTCTACTACTTTTCCAAAACACGTATGTTGTCTATCTAAGTGAGAAGTATTTCTACGGCTATGACAGATAAAGAATTGAGAACCACCTGTATTTCTTCCACGGTGAGCCATTGACAATACGCCACGGTCGTGGTACTGATTGTTTCCTGTCAACTCACAAGGAATAGAATACCCTGGGCCACCGCCACCTGTTCCGTCTGGATCTCCACCTTGAATTACGAAATCAGGAATAACACGGTGAAACGTTAAGCCATCGTAAAATCCTTTTTTCGCTAAATCCGTAAAGTTCTTTACGTGGATTGGAGCATCTTGATCATAAAATTCTATCACCATTAGACCTTTATCGGTCAACATTTCTGCTTTAGTCATTGTACAAGCTAATTAATTGTTTTACAAAATTGTCTGCAAAGTTAACACGCCTATAGCTTTTTCCCTACATGAGTACCCAAAATTATCATAAAAGCTATCGTAACAACATTCACTCAAGCGAAATACAAAGAGCCTACAAAGAGAATATGTTTCCTATTATTTCTAAAACTTTTGCTAGTAGATTCCAGTTAATTCAATACGCCCACATCGTTTTTTCGTACCTTTGTGTGCAACTTACAGGAACTAATTAAACCTGCGATGATTCAAAGATATATTTCTTTTTGGGTAAAAACGACTGCTAGGCTAACACTTTACAAACTAGGTCATTACGAATTTGCTTTAGCCATACATTGCCATTTTAATCATATTCGAGACAATAACCAGTAAATCAAACACCATTCTATGTTTTTGAACAAATTCAACTCCCTTCTTTTACTATCTTGCCTGACACTCTTTGCTTGTGGTACGGACAAAAAAGATGAGGCTTTTAAGTTTTTTAAAAGAGGTAATCAAAAATTAAAAGAACGAGAATACCGTGATGCTATTCACTGGTATGAAGAAGC
>JARXAV010000319.1 GCA_029865665.1 Flectobacillus sp.
TTATCCAGCTAGGCGGAAAGCTGTATTTTGCTAAGAAAGCCTATCCAATGCACCATAAATTTTGTATCATTGATCAACATACGCTCATTAATGGCTCTTATAATTGGACTTACTATGCAGAAATGAAGAATAGCGAAAACATTTTAGTAATTCAAGATGAACCAACAAGCATTCAAAATTTTTATAATGAATTTGAATCGTTGAAACAAAAAGCCACACGCATTCACCAACTAAGCCCGCTGAGTATTTATGAACTGGATGAATACAACGACTTAAATGTCCGAGAATATTTAGCAAACGACATGATGTATCAGGCTCAAGCAACAGGACGAACTTCCTTGTTACAGACAGCCTTCCAGCTCGTTCCGCATAATGTCAAGCTACAAGAAGAAGCGAATAAACTCCAACTAACATCACAACGAGTCCTTACAACTTCTATCGGGTCTAGGTTAGTTGGCGATAAATACCTCATAATTGTCAAAAAGGGAAGCAGCATTCCTATCAGTAAAACCGAAACGGTTGTGACCATAAAAGACAACCAAGAGCGTGCCTATTCTAGTATTTTTTATGGTGAAAAAGACAAAGCCAGCCAAAACAAACATCTACTCAATTTGACGCTACATCGAATACCGAAAAAGCCAAAAGGAATGGCAAAAATCAGGTATCACTTCTCGATAGATATTAATGGTAAACTGAGCATCAAAAAATATTCGTTAGACAATGGCATGAGTATTTACCAAACCATCGACATCAATCACTTGCTCGTAGAAGAAAATAAAAACTCCCTTCCTACCAGTGTTTTATCCAGTAAAAAGGGAGTTTTAATGAGTTAATTCTTGTCAAAATGCTTATTTATAAGCCGTTATCGTTTGGATTGTACCATCTGGGTTATAATGCAATTCGGTTACTTTCACATTACGCAAATGCGTTTTTCCAGAAAGTTGGACATCGTGATAAAATAAATACCATTTACCTTTCACTTGGACAATCGAATGGTGATTTGTCCAACCATCCACAGGATTTAACAGTATTCCTTTATAAGTAAACGGTCCAGCTGGACTATCGCCCACAGCATAACATAAGTTGTGCGTGTCGCCAGTCGAGTACGAGAAATAATATTTGCCTTTGTATTTGTGCATCCAAGAAGCCTCAAAAAAGCGTTTATCGTTATTGTCTTCTAAGAATAAATTCCCCTTTTCGTCCAAGATTTTGATTTCTTTTACCTCACCAGCAAATTGCTTCATGTCTGCCGAAAGTTTGGCTACTCTTGGTAAACGAGCCTGTTCTCCTCGTTTAGGATTAGGTGTTTCGCCTAAATACGTGTTATGGTCGTAACGTTGCAATTGTCCACCCCAAATACCTCCAAAATACATATAGAAACTTCCGTCAGTATCTTTAAAAACGCAAGGGTCAATACTATAACTTCCTTTGATGGGTTCTTTTTCTGCTTTAAAAGGCCCAACTGGCGACTTTGAAGTAGCTACTCCCATGTGAAAAATATCACTTTTATCTTTCACAGGAAAATACAAATAATACGTTCCATTTTTATAGGCAGCATCAGGAGCCCATAACTGGCGACCTGCCCATGGAATATCTTTAATATCTAAGGCCACACCATTATCTTTCACTTTACCGCCAATTTTGTCCATCGACAAGATATGAAAATCTTTCATATCAAAATGCCCACCATCGTCATTTTTTGCTGTGGGTGACTCAATATCATGAGAAGGATAAACATAAATTTTGCCATTAAACACATGAGCCGAAGGATCGGCAGTATAAATGTGCTTTACTAAGGGTTGTGAAATGGGTTGCTTTTTCTGAGCTTCTGCCGAAAACGACAAGAGTAAGGTTGAAAGTGTAAAATAAAAAAATAACCGATTATAGTTCATGTGAATGGGATTGGTTTTAAAATCAACAAATACAGGAAATCTAATAGAATATTCCTCACTACTTATCCTGCTTAACCTTGATTTGTCATGAACATCGTATAAGAAGCATCAAACAACTTGCTCATACTTATTAAAACGGAATTTATGTAACTCAACGTTTCGTAAAACTTATCGCTAAACTTAGCCATAAGTTTTACCTTATTTGTAATTGTACAATTTGATCCGTTGAATTCCATAATCTCCTACAGTAAAACGTAAGTGACGACCCTGATGGTCTTGGTCTCCGTTCATTCTTCTTCCTGCAATCCACTTACCATTTTTATAATGCCCTTCATCAATTTGAGCAATACCTGCAATTTCTCCTACTGCTTTAGGTTCAAAGGTAAAGACTACCCCTGCTCCTGCTATTACAAATTCATCGGGAGCTAGTTGGATAATCATTGCTCCAACGGTTTCCCATTCAGTCGCTTTTTCTTTTGCTTTGGGCGACCAACCTAGCGTATATTCATGGGAAGCAATCAGTTTATAATCCCCTACATAGAGCGTATCCTTTTGGTTTATTCCATCTAATAAAACCCCTGCCATTAGTCCTTTACCTTGTTTTTCTAAGATTAAGGGAGTCAATTCTTCCAAAACAGCGTAGCTTCTTCCTAAGTATTCTTTTTCCGAAATATCCTCAACCGAAAAAGGGCTAAAGCCAATCGCCTCGTGCTGCCCCATCGCATAAAACGCTTTGGCATCGGGTGCGGTGTCTTTGTTCGCTTCTGGAATGAATAAAGGATTGTTTTTACGTTTATACAAGCCTGTCCAATGAGCAAAATCGGGATAATAAATATCGGGTGATAAAAAATCAATGCTGGTGCCAGCCGCTTTCCATAAATCAAACAAATGTGGCAGTGGCCCTGCACTTGGATATTCGCCTGGCAATTTATTCGGACGGTTTAAGGCAGCATTTACATACATCGGAATCGGGTACTCTTTTTTGCCAGCCTGTGTTAAGCTATTGGTAAAAGCAGCATAATACCAAGCCATAAAAAACTCGTCAGTTGCTACACTTTTGCCAAAGACTTCTTCCCAATTACCCGACGTTTTTAACCCATTTTCTTTCCATCTTTTTGCTAAATCGGCTTCAAGTGCATTACTATTTTTTTGTAAATAACTCATCAATTCTTTAGGCACAGCCGATTTAAAGGCTTTCTCTGCCTCTGCCGAATAGTCTCTTGCAGACGGCAACATCCCGATTTCGTTTTCTACTTGAATCATCACGACGGTTTGTTCTTTGGCATCTACTTGCTTAATGTGCTTCATAAAAGCAGCAAATACTTTTTGGTCGATACTCAAGTTATTGGCAGAAAAAGGCGACATGATTTCTACGGCTTTTCCCTCTTTACTTTTCGCTCTAGGAAAACGGTTATAGTCTTTTTTGACCCATAACGGAGCATAGCAAGACATACTGTTTTTCCAAGCACCAAACCATAAGAAGACTAATTTCAACTGGTGATTTCTTGCCTCAAAAATTAGACTATCCACTAAATCAAAATTATACTGCCCTTCTACGGCTTCGATTAACTCCCAATAGACAGGAGCAATGACCGTGTTTAAGTGATTATTTTTAACTTTATTCCAAATCGGACGCATATAGTCCATCGTGGAGCTACTTGAGTTGCCAAGTTCGCCCCCTAATATCAGCATAGGTTGTTGATTGACTACTAACTGAGTAGCATTGCCTTGGGTTATTAAATGAGGTATCTCGCTGTTATTCTGTGCAAAAGTGGCGAGTGAATAACACAAGGATAGAATAATCGAAAAGTTAAATTTGGACATCATCTCAGGATATAAGTGATAAAAGGATTCCTGTAAAATTTAGGGTTGTATAGGAGTATAAAGTCGATGCGTTAAAAGCTATAACGAAATAAGATTCGACCTAAAGCAATTTAACGAATTTCCTTGAACTCTTACACAACCCCAATTGGGTAAACGGGTTCTAACCCATTTATAATCATTACTTATTATAGGTACTCATCGGTAAATAGTCTTATCAATAGCATCAATATAAGTCATCAAAAGCTACATATTGAAACCTTTGAACATTAAACTTTAAACTGATGACTATTTACCCGTTTACCCTATTTACCTTTCAAGGTCTGCAAAACCGAAGAGTAAGCAGGTTTTTTAGAGTAATCTTTATTGAAAAGTAGAGGAAAATCTCTACCATTATTCGATAACCAACTCGTATCGTCCGTTACACCCCAAATGGTAATACCCGCTTGTTGAGCCACAGGCACATTGGTCATGTATGATTTAACGATATAGCGATACATTTCAGCCTGATATGAAGCGAATTGTGCATCTAATACGAAATCTACTTTCAAGTTCTGATTCATCCGAACATCTAATTCCGACACACGAACTTTCAAACCAGTAGCAGCCAATTTCTTGAACATGTTGTCAATATTAGCATAAGAGGTTGTCCAAGAACTGTGCATTTGCGTACCAATTCCATCCACTTTAGCTCCTTTTGCCTTTAACTGACCAACATAAGCTATTAGTGAATCTAATTTTCTTGGGTTATTTTCTAAATTATAATCGTTAATGAACAAGGTAGCATTCGGGTCCGCAGCAGCAGCATAGTTAAACGCTTTCAAAGCCCAGTCACGTCCTAAGTAATTTGACCAGAAAAATACATCTGTTGGCGTACCTGAGATAGATGTATTTGACGAAGTACGCAAAGCACCATTACCGTCAGCCATTGGCTCATTTACGACATCCCATGCTTTTACTTTTCCTTTGTAATGCGTTACCGTTTTGGTAATAAAGTCATTCATCGCTTTATCTACTGCTGTTGCCAAAGCCGCTCCTGTTGGAGGTATAGCAGCAGAAGCATCATAAACAACTACGTTATCTACAAAGTACGTATTTGCCGTACTACCAATGTCAATAAAAACTTTGGTCAGCGGGCCATTAGCGGTAAATGAATACGTTTTTTGAGCCCAATCGGTAGAAGTACCATAGTCGGATGAATACTGAGCTGTAGAACCTGTCCCACCTGTTGAAATACGCATTTTCCCCCCAGTCGTTGCCGATTTGATAAAAAAGGTCATGTTATACACTTTTCCCGGGGTAGTCGTAAATTCATCACTTGCTAATTGGACATTCCAAGGGTTGCCATTTACTTGAACAACAAATTTCATGGCTCTAGTACCTGTTTGTACCTCGGATGCCACTTTTGTTTCCAACATAGATGTTCCATTATTATACCTAGGGTCATTGAATTTAGACCAGTTCGTGAAGTTATCACCCGAACCCGCCTCGAAGCTACCATTGGCAAGTAGGTTAACCGCAGCAGGGCCAGAACCGCCCCCTGTGATAATTTTCATATACGTCGCATTCTGATTTTGATGCCAACCAAGCGTATGTCCAAATACCTCTAAACCAGAAGCTGTTGCAGCATTGTACATGGCATCGGCTTTAGTAAAATCGACGGTTCCATCATTTAGCACTAAAGCTCCGTGCTTCATGTGATAACCGAAAGTCACCGTTTTTGCCTCAGCTGCGACGGTACTTTTGTACTTTGCATCTGTCAGAAATGGGGTATAATCAACAGCGATTCCAATCGGGAAATTAGCTGCCGCTGCTTTCAACGAGCCTTCAACATCGGTGTATGCGTTTGTATTTAACACATCCACTTCATATTTGCTGCACGAGGTTGCTACCATACCTGCCGTAGCAAGTAAAATAGCGGAAAAGAATTTTGAATATTTTTTCATATTATTACGAATCCATTCATGTAATGTTGGCTGATAAGGTCGAAACCTTCTCAGCCAACTTAACTTATTTCGTTACTTGTAACCTTCGTTTTGGAATTGAGATTTATTGTCTTCACAAATAGCATCTAATTGCGACTGTGGGATTGGTCTCAAATAATGGAAATTATTAATTGTTGTTACATCAGGATTATACCCTTTTGTTTTAGTACGATCAATTAATTTTCCTCTCATCGCTAAGTCAGCCCAGCGAATACTTTCCCCACAAAGTTCTCGAGTACGTTCATCTAAGATAAAATCAAGATTAATGGCACTTGCTGTTATTTGGTTTTTCGCAATACGAGCATTCAAATCAGCCGTTGTTAAACCTGGACGATAAGCAGCACGAGTTCTCAAGACGTTAATTAACTGAGCAGCTTCATCATTTTTACCCAAAGCCATGGCTGCTTCGGCTGCCAATAAATACACTTCAGACATTTTAGCCACCACAAACGGACGACCCGATACATCTTGGAAGTTCGCACGGTTTACGGCTTCGTACTTTTTCAAGGCAGGATAAATGTTATTCGTTTTATTCTGATTGGTGTATATTTCGCTTGGTGCAAAAATTACATATTTTTTCGCTGCTGCTCCTGTTAAAGACTTCAAACTTTTAGCAATTTCTTCCGTTGGTGCTAAATAACAAGCGGTATCGCCCAATGTTAAACCGATTGCAGCCATATTACTTACGTAAGTATTGTACTCATCTGTTCCTTTTGTATAGAAAGTAGCTACATAATACGTATCACGGAAGGTATTCATGTAACGACTATCGTTAAACTTATCTGCAAAAGCCACATCTAATGTCCAACGTGTTGGTGCAAACTGACGCAAAGGACGACCATATTGTAATACACGAACAGGATATAAGGACTTTCCACCTTTAGTAAGTGCCTGGTAATTAGACACAAAGAAATTACAAGAAATGTTTACCTTTTCCGCAAAATCCGAACTCGGGTTATTTACTTCGTTGGCAATGTTGTTCAATGGAGTACGCTCAACGGAAAAAAGAATCTCTTTGTTATAATCGTTTCCTTCCTTGTGTACATCCCCATAATCCTGCAATAAGTCAACACCATATTTGACTTTATTATCAATTACGCTTTTGGCAGCATCATACGCATTTTGAAAATCCGTCGATTGCTTTACAGTCGAATATG
>JARXAV010000353.1 GCA_029865665.1 Flectobacillus sp.
ACATGGAATTCGCTTGACGCATTCGTAATAGTTGTTGTACCACCGTCGGCATTTCCACCAGCATGGTTCGGATGGTGCATCGTTCCATAAAGTTTGTTAGGCTCGTTGCCTTTCCATTCCATGATGTCGATTTCTCCACAAGCAGGCCAACCCACTGTACTGATGTTGCTTCCCAACATCCACAATGCAGGCCATATACCTCCGCCAGTAGGGAGTTTCGCACGAATATCTACACGCCCATACGTGAATGAAAACTTATTAGCTGTTAACATTCTAGTCGAGGTATAACCAAAGCCATTATAGCTTTCTTTTTTAGCCGTAATTTTCAAAATACCATCCTTTACAATTACGTTTTCTGGACGGCTTGTATAGTATTGCTTCTCCGAATTTCCCCAGCCATTGTCGCCATTACCTAAGTCATAGTTCCATATCGCTGAATTTGGTGCGCCATCTTTGTCAAATTCTTCTGCCCAGAATAATTTCTTTTCTGTTTGTGGAACGGTTGTTCCTTTCGGTTTCAATTTCATAAACCACGCATTACCATCTGCTCCGATGTTGCGAAGGGTGATGCCATTAGCAGAAAGAGCTAAAATTTCGTAAGTATTTCCACCCGTTCCGAAATTGACGATACCATTTCCCGGAACTGTAAACTGAATACGAGTTGAATTCGATGCCGTAGAAGCAGAGGTAGCTCCTGAGAAGGTAATCCCTTTTGTACCACCCGTACTGAAATCATAGCAATTATCAGGACCATTTAAACCATAAAAAGCAGTGGCAGCACCAATCATTGAGGTTTGCCCTTTGTTGTCCACGTTGATGGTTACGTTGTTATTAGCATCTTTCGTGAATGTAATTTCGTCGTCATACAAACAAGCAGGTCTTGTGTTAGGGTCTGCTGCATACCAAATAGGAGAGAAGCTATCCGCCGGCCCAACGCCCACGTGTCCGATAGCATCTTTGTCTGTTACCCAAACTTTTGAACTATTCCCTGTTAGGTAAGTCAAAATATCAGTGGATACTTCAAAGGCTACGAATACCTTCACTTTAGTACTAATCGTAGAAATTGCTCCCCCTGTTCCGACTGCACTTACTGTAACGGTATAGTCTGTTGTACCTGGCTTGGTGTATTTATACGTGATTTTTCCAGAAGGAACAACCTGTGTAGTGCCATCGCCAAAATCTACTTTATAGGTCAGGGCGTTGTTGGCTGTAGTCGTAATTACCACGTTTCCTGTACCATTACCGTAAGGGTTTTTCGTATCTACCCCAACAACCGCAGTGCTAAGGTTAAGATTAGACGGAGCTACAAGCGAGCCAAAACTGTATTCAGGCTGTTTGCAAGCACTGAAGGCGATTGCCGTAGCAAGAAAAATAATGAAAACAGATGCTATATTTTTGAACATGATTTCCAGATGTTAAGTATCGATGGATTGTTTAAATTAAACCTATAAGGTTTTAACTTTTACGATTGTATTCCTAAACCAATAAGGTTTCAAAAACCTTATTGGTTTAGGGTCTAGTAAAGCGAAATATCGTCGAATAAATACGTGAAATTTGCTGAGCCATTTCCAGCCGTACCGTTATCAAAAATGAGTACAATTTTCTGATACGATTTAGCGGTGTTAATCGTGCTATAATCGAAGCTTAATTCTTCCCAAGCGTTGGCTTTGGTCGTGCTAACCTCTTTTTCAAAGCTGATTCCTCCGTCGGTTAAGTTTTCTACTTTCAACAACACTTTAGCCCCAACTCTTGGCGAGAAAACTTTCATTTTAAAGGTTTTCTTGCTCGTAAAATCAATTGGATTATCTAAGGTAATAAAACTTCCTCCCCATGGTTGTCCTGCATTTTTAACCATTTTAGCCACTTTAGAAGATGTGTTAATGCTACCAGATTGTGGATTTGCAATGACCGTTACCGCACCGCCATCAAAATCGTTGAAAGTATATTTTAAGGTAGATGACTCAAAATCTAAAGGAATACCAAGGCTATTGCTTACGGGTGCTGTTGCTATTTTTACATCGTCCCAATAGAATACTTTGCCTGTTCCAGCGTTACCGAAATCAAAGAAAATAGAAGCTTTGTCGTAAGTGTACGCCAAGTTTAAGGCTGCCGTTCCTGCCACAGGATTACTGAAGTCGAAGACTAAGGTTTCCCATGCTTTAGCGACTGTGGTTACAGCATCTGTCTCTACGGATTTATTGCCATTGGTATGATCTTCTAACTTCAGACGTATTTTGATACCTGCCGCAGGAGCATATACACGTACCGATATACGAGTGGCAGAAGCAGATAATTTAATAGGCGAAGCAAAACCAGCGGCTGTTCCGATAGTTGTTCCTGCCCATGTTTCTGCACCCGAAACTTTGGTCGTTACTTTTACTTTATTGCTACTATTAGTTGGGTCAACGCCATTAACCGTGCTATTATTTCCAAAATCGGTTACCGTATAATCCACATTTGCTTCGTCGAACGTTACAGGTAAATTGATAGGTGCAATAGCACTAACCAATTTAAGGTCGTCAAAATAGAACGTGTAATTAGTTGAGCCGTCTCCTTGCGTTCCATTGTCAAAAATCAAGACGATATTTTGGTAGGTTTTAGCCGTGTTAACCGCACTATAATCGAACAGTAACTCTTCCCACGCATTGGCTTTGGTAGTCGTTAATTCTTTCTCGAAACTGATACTGCCGTCGCTTTTATTTTCCACTTTCAACAAGACTTTCGCACCCACTCGTGGAGAGAACACCTTCATGGAGAATACTTTATTGGTAGAAAAATCAATAGAACCGCCTAAGGTAATCAAGCTACCTCCCCATGGTTGCCCAGGGAATTTAACCATTTTACCCACTTTGCTAGAGGTGTTGATGCCACCGCTTTTCGGGTTATCAATCACGCTAACATTTCCCCCATCAAAATTCGTGAAGGTATAAGTCTGTCCAGCCGTTTCAAAATCAAGAGGTAATAAAACAGGGTTAACAATCGTCACTGTTTTCGATACTTCCGTACTTGCTTTTCCACCGCTTAGGGCTACAACTTTTACGGTATAAGTTCCTACTTTGGTATAGGTATGACTTACTGTTTCACCTTCCAAGAATCCTTGAGGAACTTCGTTTGCCACATCGCCGTAATAGACCTTAAACAAGGTTTCATACGTACCCTTTGCTGTCACATTTACTTTGAAAATATTCGCAGGGTCAATCGTTGCGGTCATTTCAACGTTTTCTGGAGCTTTAAAGGACACCGTTAAGGGTTTTGTACTTTCCGTCTTTTTTCCCGTAACACTTATCCCCGTAATTTTAACATTGTACGTTCCTTCTGCATATTTATGTTGCGTACTTCCACCAGCCGTTACATTGGCAGTTGTGGTTGTTCCGTCACCATAATCGACGATGAACGAAACAGCTCCTTCGCCATTAGGTGTAATCGTTACCAAGCCCGTATTGTCTTGGGTGATGTCAAACAAGGCTGCTAATTTATCTGGAGCAGCCGCCGAGTCAATGAATGAAATATCGTCGAACAATTTTTCATTACAGGCTGTCACCGTAGCCAAGGCCACAATGAGTAATATATAATTGAATATCTTCATCTGAAATCTAGGATTGAAATGATTAATAACCTGCGTTTTGTGTTAAGCCCGAAACCTCAATTTCTGTTTGTGGAATAGGGAATACTTCGTTTTTTCCTGCAATAAATCCTTTCAGTTTTGTCGCCGCTTGTCCTGTTCTTACCAAGTCAAAAAAGCGGTCGCCTTCCATGCCTAGTTCCAATCTTCTTTCCGTCCAGATAGCTTCTTTTAACGTATTTCCTGTGGCAATAATTCCGTGATTGCTGTCGCCAAAAGCACGTTGACGCACTTTATTCAGGTATTGTTGAGCCGTGGCATCGTCAGGCGTACTTTTGCGATTATTCGCTTCAGCATACATCAAATAGACTTCTGCTAAACGGATAATACGTTGGTTATTCAGATAATTCAATTCTACTTGTCCGCTTGTTTCTCCTTTGCGAGGCAAGTATTTTTGATTGTACAAGCCTGTGTTTTTGTAAGGAGCAACCTGATACGTAATGCCAAAACTTGGGTTTGCATTTTTGTAGGCTTCGATGTCTAAGCAAGTTACGTCTTTACGTTTGTCGCCTGCTTGGTAGGCATTTGCCAAGTCTTGTGTTGGTAAGTTAGTACTCCATCCAGCCGCATACGGACTAGAACCCGTTAAGCCTCTGATACCACATTGTTGCACCGCATAATTTCCTTGTCCTCTGGTAGTGCCACCCCAGTTGTAATACGGAGAAGCGTTGGAGTATTGGATTTCAAAAACAGCTTCAGTTCCATTTTCGCCTGACTGTAAGAAAATATCGCCAAAGTTATTTACCAAACTAAAAGGGCCGTCAATGACGTTTTTCAAGACAGAAACCGCAGCGTCAAATTTGTTTTGGTATAAATAGACTTTGCCCAAAAGAGCCTGAGCAGCGTATTTGGTGATACGTCCATTTTTGGGGTCAGTACTTGGTAATGCCGCAATGGCAGCAGTTAAATCTTTCTCAATTTGAGCATAGACATCCGCTTTAGGAGCTTGTTTCAAGGTTTTTGAATCGGCAATTCCAAGTTTTCTATCGGTAAACAAAGGCACGCTTCCGAAGACTTTCACCAAGGTAAAATAGTAATAAGCTCTCAAGAAAGCCACTTCGCCATAAAGGCCTTCTTTTTCGGCAAAAGCGACTACTTCACCCGCTGGGTTTTTGTCTTTATATTGGAATAAATAGTTGGCACGGTTGATACCTTCGTAGCTAGACTTCCAGATTCCTGCTAACGTACCATTCTGAGCATTTAGCGTAAAGTCGTCCATATTTTGAAAGTCCAACACGTCTGAGGCATTTTCGCCTCCTGCCACTGAATTGTCCGAAGCGATGTCGCCAATGGGAACAACCTGATTGAGCCACTGGATTGGAGTATAGACACTTACGCCCATGCTTTGATAGTCGGCAGCTGATTTTAAGTAATCTTGGTCGGTTACTTTATAGTCATCTTTAGGACTGTAATCTACCCAGTTGCTACAACTACTAGCAAGAAGCGTAAGGAGAAAACAGCCAAGTATATGTATGTTTTTCATGGTATTTCTTTTTTGATTAGCGGAATTTTAGAACGCTAATGAATTAATAAAATGAGTTAAACGTTGGTCGATTAGAATTTTAAATCAAGTCCCAAAGACCATGTTCTTGCTTGTGGATAAGCTCCACGGTCAACGCCTGTGTCTAATACACCTCCCGAAATTTCAGGGTCATAACCTGTATATTTCGTGAACGTGAACGCATTTCTTATTTGAGCATACACACGTACCTTGCTGAATACTTTTGATTTTGGCAAGGTATAACCCACTTGGATATTTTTGATTTTTACGAAAGAACCATCTTCTACATAGCGGTCAGATACACGAATGTTGCTGTTGGCATCTACAAAAGTGAAGCGAGGCATATTGGCATCGTTGGTAGAACCTTCGCCTGTCCATCT
>JARXAV010000354.1 GCA_029865665.1 Flectobacillus sp.
AGCATATCCTACTGATTTTGAAACGGTTTTGAAACTTTACCCACATACAACGGAAAAAGAAGTTGAAGTATCAGCAACGGCTTTAGCATCAGATCGCTTCATTGTTTATAGCACTTGGAAATGGGCAGATTTACACCGTAATAATAGTACTCAACCAGTTTACCGTTACTTATACAGCAAGTTACGCCCTGCTTTGGTTGACCAAAGTTTAGCTTCTGGCTTAGCAGGTGGAACGGTGAAAAAAGATGCAAGTGTTAAAGCTCCAGAAGCAGTAGGTGCACCGCACGCTTGTGAAATCGAATATTGTATGGGTAACTTACATTTGGTAAAAGAATACGCTTGGACAGCAGACGATTATAAAGTTTCGGACACTATGCTTTCTTATTTTGCTAACTTCATCAAAACAGGAAACCCGAATGGGGAGTCATTGCCAACTTGGAGTCCAGCAAAAGCGGGAGATGCCAACCCTGATTTCATCAATATCAATACCGAAACAAAAGGGGAAAAATCGCAAATCGAAGCTCGTTATTTATTCTTGGATAAGCAGTATATGAAATAAGGAGCTGAGGCGAGGAGTGAAAGAGGCAAAGAGTGAAAGAGGCAAAGAGGCAATGAGGCAAAGAGTAAAAAAGGCAAAAAAGCCCTGAAGGGGCGACAAACATCAGGATAGGGTGAAGCCCTATAACAAGGCAAAAAGCCTTTTTTTAGCTCATTGTCTCCTCCACTCCTTGCCTTAGTGCCTCATTGCCTCCCTCCCTAATCTACACAGAAATCCTCAACCCATCGTAAGCCAGTTTTACATTCGCTGGCAACTCCTCTTCCACTTCACGATGTAAACCCATTCGATGGCTGATATGTGTTAGATACGCTTGTTCTGGTCTAATGATAGCAATTAAGTCAAGAGCTTCTTCCAAGTTAAAATGCGATAAGTGTTTCTGTTTTTGCAAAGCACCAACGACCAACACTTTCGTACCTCTAACTTTTTTGAGTTCTTGTTCTGAAATATAATTTAAATCAGTCAGGTAAGTAAAATCCCCAATACGAAAACCAAAGACAGGTAATTTATAGTGAATTCCTTCAATAGGAATAACCTTAACGCCTTCTACTAAAAAAGGTTCATTCACAATGGTATTCAAACTAATTTGGGGAATTCCGGGGTATTTTTTTTCGGTAAAAGCGTAAGCAAATTCTTGTTTGAGTTGTTGCAACACCTGTTCTCGGGCGAATACAGGCATATCTCGTTGTTGATAGAAGTTATACGCTCGCACATCGTCCAAACCAGCGGTATGATCTTTGTGTTCGTGCGTAAATAAGATAGCATCCAACGACGAGATTCGTTCACGGAGCATCTGTTGACGGAAATCGGGGCCAGTGTCAATGACAAAACTTTTGCCCTCCACCTCAATATGAACAGCAACACGCAATCGTTTATCACGATAATCGAGTGAGTGACAAACTTCACAAGCACAAGCAATTACGGGAACGCCCTGCGATGTGCCAGTCCCTAAAAAAGTAATGTTCATTGATTGAGGAGTTTAAAGCTTTTAATGCTTTGCTGTTTTAACGAAAGACTACCTAACTTGGGGGCAAGCAGGTAGTCTTTTGTCTAAAATCTTCGCTCAGAAATTACCACTACTCAGTTAATGCTTTCACCTGAGCAACAAGAGAATCAAAGTTCAATGGTTTTGCCAACATATCGTCGAAACCAGCTTCTTTAAAATCTTCCATTGCATAGTTACGAGCATTACCAGTGATGGCAATCATCGGAATTTTTGCTTTTTTCTCATCTGCTAAACCTCTTACAGCTTTAGCACACTCCATACCGTCCATCACAGGCATGTTAATGTCTAGCAAAAGAATATCAAAATCCTCTTCTTCCATAGCATCCAATACTTGTTGTCCATTCTTCACCGAATGAATTTCGAAGTTTTGAAATTCTAAAATTTTCTTTGCTAAGTTTTGAATCACTGAGCTATCTTCTGCGATAAGTACTTTCTTCATATCTGTTAGGTCAATAGTTGATTTATTTGCCCAAAGATAGTAAAACTTTGGGAGTTTGAACGACGGTCAGATTGGAACTTTTTGCAATTTTTTTCAAAGAAAATCCTAATTCTTCATCATTGCTTGATTTTTTGCGACCCAATCAGGCTCATACAGGACTAAACATGGCAAAGCAACCTCTTTAATTTCTCGTTGTAAACCCAAGGTTTTGAGCTTGTTTTCGATACTATCTGAGTAACGCTGAAACCAATCTACGTCTATAATCAAATTGCCATCCAAACCCGTTTCATTCACCACTGGCAAGTTTTCAATCAGGTGTTGATTGCTCTCTAAATAATCTATTAAATTATTCAGTGTAAAGCCATTAGCCACAATTCGACTACTATCCTTTGCCGTAACAACGGGCTGTATATCCGCCTTTTGCAACACGAATGCTTTTCTACTACGAGCTTCTAACTTTGACCGCAAAGGAAAAATGTATTCTAACTGATGAATACCTACTTCTTGCACCGTTTTCCCTAGCGTTGAAGGTACATTTAGCTGGAAACAATAGCGATATTCGGGTTCATCGCCTGTATATTTCTCTGTTTTTTCAACCTCAAAAATCAAGCGATTATTTCGTTGTCCGTACAAAACCTGATACATCAAACTCAAAGGAGCATTCACAAATTTCACTTCTGTATCGGAGATTTTTTGGTACTCTGTCGATAATGGTGGTTTATTTTCCGAAAAATCAAAACGATACGACGGTTCTGGAATTTTATAAATCACCGTTGGTTGGCTTACCTCAACAGACGCATTAGCTCGGTTGGCATCTTCCTGAAACTCGTGTTTCATCACAAATCCCACTGGCTCACGATTAATCAATTTCCCAATTGCGGCATCATCTATTTCGTCTGGTGAAGTAAAGGCTCTTACCACTTGGTCTTGATCAATTACGACCGTATGCGGAATAAAATGATGGAAAAACATATCGTTTACTTTTCGCCCCCAATCCATCGAAAAGTTAAGGAACTTATAATTATGCTTTAACAAAAAAGGATCAACCTTATCTCTGTTTTCATCCGAAATGGCAATGATTTTAATATTATTCCCAAACTGAGCTTGTAGTTTATCGAAGTGCGTCAACGATGGAATGCAAGGTTTGCAATACGTAGCCCAAAATTCAAGAATAACAATTTTTCCTTTTAAATCTCGGAGGGAAATTGTTTTTTCTCCTCCCGTATGTGTTAAAATAGACAACTGAAAATCAGGACATACTTTTCCTAAAATAGGTGGGTCAGTTTGAGCCATAAAGGTTTGCCCGAAACCAACATTGCTGATAAAAAGTAGTAGAAAGATGTATATTTTTTTCATCTATGATAACAATAAAATGCTATGAAGTAAGTGATTTTTCGTGGTTATATCGAACAAAATTACAACCTTTTTGGTAAAAAAAGACTCTTTCTATAGACTGCGACAGAACTTCTTGGAACGAAACCTTATAGGTTTTGAAAACCTATAAGGTTTTTACGGATTAAAATTCTACTAAGTTATCTCGCACTCTATAATAAACTACATTATACCCGTTTGTAATATGAAATACATTAACCTTCTAACATTTACTGCTCTATTCTTAATTTGTTGTAAAAAACAAGAAGAACTGCCCCCTTATTCTCCTGATTTTACCTGCGATAAGATTGACTCTACCGTAAGAACGTATTTAAATCAAACCGCAGTGATTCACAAAGTGAAGATACAAGACACTGACTTATATCTATTATCTTTAAAATTAGTTTCTGTAGATGGGCAAGAAATGGCGTTAAATCTAATTCCTTCTATGAGAATGGACGCTCAGTTTGAAAAAGATAGCCTTATCGTTAGCTTTAACGGAGAACAAAAAAATTGCGTAGTTTATCAACCGTTCAAGGATATGCCTAATTGCAGAGTTGCAGACAACGGTAATCGTTTCATCGTTCCACTTTTAGGCTACAAAGTTGTCATAAACAATATCCAAAAACGTTAAAATGAAAAGAGCTTGCCTTATTCAGACAAGCTCTTTTTGTTTCTGTTAAGAATAATAGCTTACTTCACAATAAACGAAGCCGCTAATTTATCCCAAGCAAGGGTTACTTTTCCTGAATCTTCTGCTTTGATGGTAAAACGTTCTGTCATGTCAGTAGCTACTGCTGGAACTGTTACACGTAATACATCTTCCGATTCCTTATAATCGTAATTACCCCACTGTTTAAAATCTTTATTGATAATGATTACCCATTCTTTTTCGCCAGGAATGGTGAAGATAGCATATTTACCAGCTTTCAATGCCTTGCCTTCAATTGTTACATCTTTCGATACTTCAAACGATGGTGCGTTGTTTGCTCCTGTTCTCCAAACTTTTCCAAAAGGGGCTAATGAACCCGCTGGATCCCAGACATTACGCCCTTTTACTGATGGTTGGTGATAATTGATGGTCAAAGTGGTTTCACCAATTTTAGCACTTGCACTTGCCGCAGGAGAAGCCTTTTGAGCATTCGAAACGAAAGCAACAAGGGCAAAGAAAAGAGCAATAAATCCTTTTTTCATGATAAGCATTGTTTTTGAGTTTATTTAATTGGAAAATCTTTGGTTTTGGTGATGAATTTTAAATTTAGTACCCCGACATGGTTAACCACATAGGAGCATAGAAAACATAGTTGTGTAAAAACTACTTAATGAGCCACGTTCATCAGAACGTAAAAAGTTTTCTTTTAGTATTATACAGATTCGATTTAGGTTTACCCCTATGATAATCTTCCTTTTACTGATGAGCAAAGCGTAAAATATATCCCTTCACATCGTCTTTCTTATCTCCTTCCGACGAGATAAATAAATCGCCATTGGGTGCAAAACAAATGCCTTCGGGTTGGTAATACAATTCTTTATCCAAATTCACTAAGGTTTCCTTTTTCCCATCTGACGCTAATACCAACAGCTTTTTTCCCGAAGAAGCCACAATAAACGTTTCGCCCGTTTTAGGGTGTATCGCAATTCCAGAAGGTCTAAAATCTTTATTTTTGGTATCGCCAGCTACTTGATTTTCAGGAATGACAATACTTTTAAAGAAGGTCTTCTTTTTTAAATCATACGCATAAACCACCTTACGATCATCAACTTCTTTGATTCGCTCTTTGGCTGCTAATAATAAATAGTTTTGCTTGGCATCATAAGCTAGTCCTTCGTACTCTACTACGTCTGGATCTGTACAATCAATTTCTCGTTCAAAAGCTTCTTCGGCTTTAAAACTCTTGATTTTTCCGTTCGACTTCAAGATAAAAATCTCATCGCCAACTACCTCTATTCCTTCATAATCGCCAGCTTTTCCGAACGAAATTTCATTGACAATTTTACCTGACTTATAATCGAAAAAATAAACGATTCCTTCTTCATCGTTCACCGCTACGAGTTGCGTACCTTTGTAATAAGATAAGCCCGAAATCTCCCTTAATTTCTTAGGTAATTCATAACGCTCAGTCGGTTCATTTAGGTTATAAGGTAGTGGAAAATCAGCAGTTACTTCTACTTTTTCCTCTTGTTGTTGCTTCGGTTTGCCACAAGATATATTTCCTAAAAAACAGCAGGCTACCAGCAATTTAAAAAGGTATTGTTTACGCATTTTCAAGTATAAATTTAGTTTCTATTTTTAGTATCTATGACAATCGTAACAGGGCCATCGTTGACTAATGTCACTTTCATATCGGCTCCAAATTCCCCTGTTTGAATGGGTTTCCCTAAATCAAATGCCAATTGTTTAATCATCTTTTGGTATAAAGGAATCGCTACCTCAGGACGAGCGGCATCCATAAAACTAGGACGGTTGCCCTTTTTGGTACTAGCATGAAGGGTAAACTGACTAATTAACAAAATGTTTCCCTCTACCATGGACAAGTCCTGATTCATTTTACCGTCTGCATCTGAGAAGATACGCATTCCTATAATTTTCTTAGAAAGCCATGTAATATCTTCGTCCGTATCGTCGTGGGTAATGCCCAATAAAATCATAAACCCTTGAGCAATCTGTCCTTTTAGTTGCCCTTCAATGGTCACAGAAG
>JARXAV010000230.1 GCA_029865665.1 Flectobacillus sp.
TTGAGTAAAGTAAGACATGATACAGTTACAAACGATTACCTTGAATTTATTAGTCCTACCAAACTAGTTCTTCATAGAAAAAAACAAAATGTATATTATAATTGCAGCTTTCAATTCAGCGGACAAAATTCATATCTTCAATTAGACCCATATCAAAACGGAGAAGAATTTATTTACGGACATAGCTTCGTAATAATTCAGTTAGGTAAGAATACAATGAAACTGTCACGAGGCTTTCCGTGAGGCATCCTAACCATATATGGCATAGGTATTACCAAAAGTTTGACAGACGAAACAATAATGAATGGTTAGCACGAATCAAAATAATTATGAAAAATCTATTTACATTGACTTCGATTTTAGTTTTATTTTTTGGCTGTACAAGCTCAGACAAGAAAGAAACTCGGTCTGAACAAAAAGTAAAAAGTGACTCAACACATTTTTACCCAACAGTAAGTTATCTTGAATTGGATCTTGAAAACGGACAACTTCCTTCAAATCCATACATTTTAGAATTTACAAATGGAAAGAAAAAAATCGTGTTTTGTGGGACAACTCATTTGAGTACATCAGATATTTACAATCCGATGTACTCAAAAATTGAAGACACTTTTTCCTCTCTCAAACCAAACATTTGTGTAAATGAAGGTGGGGACATTTCTCAAAAAAGTTATGCCTCAAAAAAAGATGCTCTACTCAAAGACGGTGAAATCGGTTTAACCAAGATTTTGGCAGATAGGTTGAAATTAAGGTGTGTAAACGGAGATATGAGTGAAGAGTTTGAATTTAAAAATCTTTTAGAAAAGTATTCAATCGAGGAATTTATTGCTTACGTAGTTAATGAACGCCTGATGTGGGAATTAAAAGATAGGAAACTAGTTAAACAGGAAGATGTTGAAAAAGAGTATAAAAAATTTATTGAGGGTTACATCATAAAGTTAGGTAAGGTAAATCTCTCTAAAAATCAGCAATCATTTGTCTTTTTTAAGACAAGTTTTGAGAAAATACTTGGAAGACCTTTTGATATAAATAGACCAGAGCCAACAAATCCATTTGAGCCAAAAGGTAAGTTTCAAGAAATAGGTCGGTATTCTAAGCAAATACGAGACCAAAACTTATTGGCAACGATTGACAAGTTATTGGATACGAACGATAAAGTGTTTATTGTATTTGGTGGTTGGCATTTGCTTACGTGCAAACCAGGACTTGAAGAAATAATAAACCGAAATAGATAATAACTGTTACCAATAACGAAGCATTCGTGATGGCCACAAGCTAAGTCATGAAGGAATGCGAGAGGCTCAGTATTGAACTTAATCTGGGGCGTACGGTTAGTCTAACTGTTGGCTTCGGGAGTTTTTTATGTTTTATCATTTTATACTAATCAGTCGTAGGTTTCGTGAAGGATTCCTACGACTAGTTAGTGGTGAGTCATTGAAAGGAATAAATAGCTAAAATAGGGCAACGTTTTAAGCAAAAAAGAACATAATCCACACCATTGCCGAAGTCAATAATCCTGCAAAATATCTGATTCATAAAATGGGATTTCTTCTTTTTCTCTCTTCAAATACCACAAAAATAAACCCATACACACAATAGAAGCGGGTGTCGCAACCATTTGTGGGCTGATTACGTGGGTAATGGCAAGCAAAATGAAAGGAATTTGGGTAATGGAAAAGCCTAATAAAGCTCCGCCAATACCTGATAAAGAAATTTCCAAATCGTATTCATGCACTTTGCCCTTGCCAATACTATTGAGGTATTTTGAAAGAAAAACTACCAAAATTGAGCCTATCGTGAAGATACTGAAAACTCGATACAGAAAATTGAAGGTTTCGCCAAACGTTTCTTTGATGAAAGGAATATTGATTGACCAAGGTATTTTCATAAACCCAGTCGCAACCCAATCCAATAAAGGGAGAACCTGCCAAGACTATAACAGCCGCAATGGGATTAGTCGGTTTCCAAAGCACTCCCCAAAAGAAAACCACCACCAATCTAGATATGTAGAAGAATTAGAAAGCTCATTAAATCTTTTTCGTGAAACTCCCTTTACTGTAAAATACCCCAACATACTGAAGTACATTGGGGTATTTTTAGTTGTCTAATTCAGTCCAACGGTGTTGTTTTATACAGTAATTGACCTTTAGTTCTTCTTTAATTGAATCCCTAAACAATTAGGAGAATTACAAGGGGTATTACATACTGTTGAATTTAAGACTACTTGTATATCCGTAAAACAGTTTGCACTACCATTATATACTCGGACATAGTAGGTCGTCGGAGCGGTAGGATTAGCGATTCCTTGTATGGTTAAGTTTGAACCAGTAAAACTAATTGCTGAGCTATAGCTAAAGGCGGAGGTGTCCGTGCCATAACTATAACTTAAACCATTAGTGATGCTAGACAAGTATAAACTGGCATCGTTACTCGCATTAGATCCTATACAAGTTGAAGGAGTGGCTGTGAGTGTTCCTAGGGTTGGCTTGATACAACAATTAGTACCTGCAACAATAACTACTGGACAACAAGTACTATCTTTACAGATACCCCCAGAAGATAATGAGGTATAACTATACGTTCCAATACTGGTAACTAATAGGGAGTTTGCAGCCCCTTCTGGCAAGGCAATTGCTACTCCATTTTTAAACCACTGAATTCCTGTAGCACCAATGCTTGTGCTTAATGTATAACTTTCGCCAGGACAAAGTTGGTATGTTGTATTTGGACAAGTAAAACAAAGCATCGGTTCTAGTATCACTTGAACTGTTTTATAGCAGACATCTCTACCATTATATATTCTAATGTAGTAAGTAGTCGGAACATTTGGATTAGCTAAGCCACTAATATTAATCGTAGAACCTGAAAACGATGTTGCTGCTGCGTAAGAAAAAGCGAGTGTATCTGTGCCGTAGCTATATTTATTTCCTCCAGAAATTCCAGCGATATCTATCTTACCATCGCTATTAGCCGTGGCTCCATTACAAGTAACTTTCGTAGCAAGAGGCGTTCCTACTACAGGTGGTGTACAAGCACAAGATGTCGGGGTTAATACTACTTGAACCGTTGTAAAGCATGCGTCTAAAGCATTATATACTCGAATGTAATAGGTTGTCGCCGCACTAGGGTTTGTCAGACCTAAAATATTAATCGTAGAACCAGACAATGCCGTTGCAGATGCATAAGTAAAGCTAGTAGTGTCTGTTCCATAGCTATATTTATCACCTCCTACTATTCCTGAAATAGCTATTGTAGCATCATTGTTAGCAACCAACCCAGTACACGTAGCAGCAGTAGCTACAGGAGTTCCTACCGTAGGAGGCACGCAAATAAATCCAATGTCATAGCTATGAATGTTTTGACCAGAACCTGCTGTTTTTAATGAAATTGTTGGAATACCCGACACCAAAAAAGCATCATTATTAGTCATCGTGGTATTGGAGTTAACCGCACCAGATGTTTCACCAAGTGCTGTGGTTACATCAACTAAATGAATACCCGCCACCGAAGGGTCAGTACCGATACTAGTAACTTTTATTTGATAGTTCGTAAACGGATTTATACTAACATTATAAGCTATTCCTGTTGCATCGGTACCTGCATCTGATGAGAAAAAGTATCTTCCATCTGTATCGGTAGTCGTTGACCCAAGCACCGTTGTTCCTGTTGCATCGTATAATTTAACGGTTACGCCCACCAAAGGTTCTTCGTCTGCCCCTTGAATACCATCTTTGTTGCTATCTTTCCATACTCGATTTCCAATTTCGATTGGCTGAGGAGCACAAGCTAATTCTACCGTTCCTAAACCTCCGGCTTTTCCGAAAGTGACACCTCCATCACCTGTGGTTGAGTAAATTTGGTAACGTTTGGCAGTTTGTCCATTATCAGTACTAAACCACGATGTTCCGCCAGACCATGTGGAAAGTGGATCCATCACAGTTGTTAATATCTCCTTCTTACCAGAAATCGTAAACGTACTTCCTTGAATTGTCTCTTGATGTATTTCAACAGGAGGCTGACCACTCGTTAAAATTCCAGTAAATTGATCATTACAGAAAAACTCTCCATTACCTGGCCCTTGG
The DNA here is from genome assembly GCA_029865665.1 of Flectobacillus sp. The sequence goes on from JARXAV010000230.1 coordinate 4,083, forward strand.
TTATTTCCTACTCCACAACCTGTGGATGCTGTAGGCCCTGTACCCACAACGCCATTATTTTCAAGCGTCCAAACTCCACTAATATTTCTTAACCGTAACACATCCCCACCAATATAGCCATTAAACGTTGAAGTAGTTCCTGTTGTCCCTCTTTGTTTGTAGCCTAATTGATGCCCTGCTCTATCCATAAACGTTAGCACCAAATCCCCATCATCAATAAAATCAATGTCAGACAACATAGGCTGTGGTAACATGGTTCTTTGACCAGCGGCAGAAGAAGCCCCAACGTACATGGATGTAAAATCACTTATCCACGGATTCCATTTAGCAGGAGTTTCTAAGGTATGTACTTTCCCTTTGGCATAATCGAGTGAAAAAGAAACTAACGGAGTGGTATTAAACGTACCTATTTCAGGATCAAAGACATAGACGTACGCAAACATATCGCTTAATGTTCCGCCTGATTCTCCTGTACAAACCATTCCTACATAAACCTTATTTTGGTAATATTTTATGGCAAAAGGTCTTGCTGCACCACCCGTACAATTGGGAGTAGGCAAGCTAATTTGTGTAATATCACTACTCACAATACTTGCTCCAGCTTTGGCAGGTGTACCAATCGTAATTTTCATTAATTTATTCTCATATAAATTGACCGTATAAAGTGCTGTTCCATCATCCGAAATGCTCATCCCGCCTAAGCCTACTTTACCGACTAAGTCAAAGGCTGCTGAATCATTACTTGAACTTGTTGGAGTTGAAGGTAAACTCCTCGTACCTAAGAGCGATTGTCCTAAATCTATCCCTAAGTTTTCTAAATCAACATAAAGACTATTAACAGGTGCGGTTACTGAACCCGAAAAATCAGAAGTAAAAACACCTCCAAGACCTGCACTCGTTAAGCCCACGTGACGTTTGAGTAAAGCCCCCATGAATAACTTTTTAGATTCTCGTTGATAGGCTGCCCCCCAAACAGGGCCAATTTCCGAAGCAATAGCCAAGTGTGTAGGAGCTGTAGTAGATTGATCAGCAATGCCATAAGGGAACGAAACCAAAGCATCATAAGTACCACTCACTCCTGTACCAGTAGGTATAGGATCACCACTTACATAACAAGCAACAATGACATTGGGCGTTCCTGGGCAATAATCAGCAGGGGAATTCACCCCTAAATTGACATTGGTTAAACCTCCACTTGGTACAGTTAAAAACTGAGTAACGGTATTACTAATCGCACCTTTTGTTGCATAAAAAGGTGCTGGTACATCAAATTCTAAACGAATTTTACCCGTAATGCCTGCAATTAAGTATGTACCATCTGAGGCAGTAGTCCCACTCCCTAAAAGAGCGTTGGAGGCATTGTATGCTTTGACAGTAACACCTGAAAGACCAACCTCAGTCAAAGAGGTTGTCGTGTTTTGAACTCCATTAATATTGTAATCTTTAAAAACTGTCCCAGCTACTTGAGCAGTAATTTGTAATGAAAACAACGTAAAAAAGATTCCTAGGAAAAGTTTCATAATTTATTGATGTATTAAGTATAATAAAATTCACGAACACAAAAGAATACTTGCTCTATGTTTTATAGAGAGATTGAAATATAAATTAAGCGTGGATGTAGATAAAATACACATAGTCCTAAGTAAGACATATAACGTTCTTACAAAATGACATGGGCATCTTGAATGAGCTCAAGTAGAGCAAACTCTGCGTGAAGAGAAAAAATTGACCTAATTGTTTGAATATACTATCATCGGCAGATTGGTCATTACTAATAAACTTAACAAAGACGGATTAAATGACAAATTATGCACTATTTTTATAACTATACGTTGGTGTTAGCATCGATTAATTTTATGTCGAAAGCCTCTCATAAAATCGTCAAAAAGTATGCCAGAATATATGAGCTTTTCTCAAAAAATGACAATTGTTAATAAAAGTGTTTAGACATTCTTTTGCCTAAGAAAATGACCGAGAATACACTGTCCTATTTTACAGGGGATACTTTAGTTCAACATCGCATTGGCGTTTATGCACTGATGAATAATCAACAACAATCCTGATAATGTGTGAATGATGTAACTCTTATGTCTAATTGAGTAAGGTTTTGGCATGAATAGCGATGATCTTTGTAGCGTAGTTTAAGATTTTTTACAACGAAAAATAATGCAGTATGAAATGTGGAAGTAATAGCGATGGTTACTAATAAGGTTGTAGCCAAGGTTGTAGATGCAGGTAAAGAATACAAAGCTGGCGATTCAACTATCACTGCATTGAAAGCAAGTACCGTCGAATTAAAGGCTGGCGAACTCTTGCTAATTATTGGACCATCTGGTTCTGGTAAGACGACGTTGCTTTCTTTATTCGGCTGTGTGATTTACCCCAGTTTCGGAGAAGTATGGATTGGCAATGTGAAAGTGAATGAGTTAAGCGAAAGTAAATTAGCTGAATTTCGATTACATAAAATCGGCTTTATTTTTCAACGATTTAATCTAATAGCACCACTTACAGCTTTAGAAAACGTAATGATGCCACTAATACTGCAAGAGGTTAGTGATAAAGAAGCAAAACTACAAGCAACAGCAGCATTAGTTAAAGTAGGAATGGGCGACCGAATGAACAACCTATCCAACGATTTAAGCGGAGGACAACAACAACGTGTAGCCATTGCAAGAGCCTTGGTTACTAATCCCGAAATAATGCTTTGCGATGAACCTACTGCATCGCTTGACCTTAATAGTGCAGGTATCGTGATGAGGGAATTGAAGGAATTGGCAAAACAAGGAAAGGCCGTTGCGGTGGTTACGCATGATACGAGGTTGCGACCGTTTGCCGATAGAATTGTATATGTGCTAGATGGTAGTATATCGGACAGACCTGTAGATGAAGAAATAGCGTTAAAATAAGTACTCGTTGATAACTAGTTTATGTTATTAATTGTTAAGCTGTTTAAACTTTCTAAAAAACATAATTCTTTGATTTATTCTTAGCCTTACTTTTTGTCTTGAAACAAAAAGTAACAAAAAATTCAAGAATATATAAACTCGCTGCGCTCAAACAGAATATATTCATTGCTTACGCCAGCGGTTCTACGAAAGTTTAAACAGGTTCTGTGTCAAAATAGGATATAAGGTGCTAGATAATAGTATTAAAACGTTGAACAACATTAAACCGACGACTACTTAGTGGTTTATCGAAATCTTTGAACATTAAACTGACCACTACTTATGAAGTATTATTTCCTTTCACTAGTTTTTATCTCCATGCTCACTTCTTGCAATAACAAGGCTGTAAAAGAGCAACAGGACATAGCCAATGCCAAGCAAGTTATTGCCATTAATCACATCGTAGGCATTGGGAAAATAAGTCCAGAAAATGATATTATTCAATTGTCATCGCCAGTAAATGGCATTGTTCAGACAATCTATAAAAAGGAGAATGACCTTGTAAGGATTGGCACTTCTATTTTAGCATTAAATCATGATTTGGAAGATGCCAAATTAGGACAATTGACCAACGAAGTAACTACACAAGCTAGGCAAATCAAAGTGGATGCGGCAAGTGTAGAAGAATTTGAGGCAAAAGTGAGTAATGCAAAACTGGAGTTGCAACGTTTGCAAAATTTACTGTTAAAAGGGGCAGAAACTGCACAAACAATAGACGACGCAAGCACCGATTTAAAAACCTTGAATGCCAATTTAAAAAGATTAGAAGCCAATGTAGCTGTTTCTAAAAGCAGATTACAAGAAACAAAAGCAGCCCTAAAAGTAGCTCAAGTCGAACGACAACAAAAGATTATCAAATCCCCCATCAATGGAAGGATATTAGAATTAACCGCTTTAGTAGGTAGTTCTGTGTCCATCCAACAGTCATTTGCCCAGATTAGTCCCGAGGGTAAAACAATTGCTATTTGCGAAATAGATGAATTGAATGCTGGAAAGATAGTTGTTGGGCAAAAAGGTTGGATTAGAAAGGTTGGTTCTCCCGATACCCTATCAACGGGTGTAATTTACTTTGCTTCCTCTTTTCTAAAAAAGAAATCCTTGTTTACCGACCAATCAGGCGAAAAAGAAGATAGGCGAGTGAGAACCATCAAAATGATGCTTGACCATCCCGATAAATTATTACTGAATGAAAGAGTTGAATGTGTGATAGTCATTTCAGAAAAGTAATGGGACAAAGTACGTTTGTCTCAATAATTCCTTATACTTATTAAGACACATTTGTTTAAAAAAGCATAAGTAATTGATTGACAAATTTTACAAAACTATGTTTTCTATATTCCTATGTGGTTAACGATGTCGGAGTACTTAATCTAAAAAAATGAAATCATGTTAACGATTGCGTGGAAGTTCATAAAATTCGACAAAGCTAAAAGCATTGGAATCATTGTTGGGATACTGATCAGTACCTTTTTAATTGGACAACAGTTAGGCGTTTTCTTCTTCCTATCGGGTCTTATGGGAGCATTAGCCACGGATGTAGAAGCTGATATTTGGGTAGTAGATAGCAAAACAGACGATGTTAACCAATTGGGAAGATTGGATATAAGAAACCTAAGAGCCGTGCAGGGCATCAACGGTATTAAGGAAGCGTTTCCCTTAATTATAGCGGGAGCTTCTTGTAATTTTGAGAATGGTTCAAGTGGTGCTGTCACGTTATTGGGAGTCGATGAAAATCATTTTAGTGCCTTGGTTAGTAAAGATAAGATTATGGCGGGTAACATAGCCGATTTACAATTGGATGGAGCGGTGAGTGCAGAGTTTTTTGAAAAGAAAAATTTGGGCAATAACATTGACCTAAGAACCAATTTAGAAATTAATGGTAAACGAGCTTTTTTCGTCTTACAAACAAAGGGTTTTCGAGGTTTTGGTGGCAGTTTTTGTGTAACAACTATTGAACGAGCAAGATTTTTTTCAAATCAACCAGCCACTTCTATCAGTGCCGTATTAGTGAATGTAGCAAACCCCAAAGAAATTGATAAGGTGGTAGCCAATATTAACAAAAACCTTTATGGTGTTCGTGCTTGGCCTGCTCAAAAACTGGCTTCTTCTTCGATAAAAAAAATCTTGGCAAGTAGTGGAATCGCTTTAAGCACAGGCACGCTTATCATTTTTGCATTAATTTCAGGTTTTTTCATAATCGGGTTGACCATGTATTCCTCTGCACTAGACCGTTTAAAAGATTATGGCACACTAAAAGCGATTGGAGCAAGTAATACCTACATCAGCAAATTAATTCTAACACAAGCGATGTTATTTACTGTCGTAGGCTTTGTCGTAGGATTAGCCTTGTTAGAAGGTTTTAGAATTGGGGTGGCAAAATCAGGCTTAATCTTTTCATTCTCACCGCTGGTCTTATTTATAATGTTTGTTACCATTGGCTTGATTTCAGTGAGCGGAGCTTCTTTTGCCTTGAGCAGAATCAGAAGTGTAGAACCTGCGGCTGTGTTTAGATAATTGGTTGACGGAAATAGGTATTCATCCATAAAAACAAAATTACGATGAAGAGAAAGGATTGTTCAAAAGACATCTACCCAAAGCTTATACTAAAAGGGAGGAGGCTAAATAAGCTAATACCCATGATTATATCGCTCTTGATATGGTCTATAAACGCAAATGCTCAAACTACCATTAGCTTATCGCAAGCCATTAAAAATGGACTAGCCAACAAAAAAAACATCACGGCAGGCAACTTAGAAATAGCTCTTAGTAAATTACAAACCCAAGCCTTATCTCGAAAATATTGGCCACAAGTAGCGGTAGCCTATACCTATTTGTATAACCCCATTTTGCAAACGTCTATTTTGCCAATAGGCATATTTAACCCCAGTTATCCTGCTGATGCAACCAAGAGCGTACAATTTGGTACCAAATGGACACAATCGCTTGGGCTTACTGCCACCCAAACCTTACTCGATGTATCTATTCGAAGGCATATCAACGAAGCAAAATTACAAGAACGAATTACTGCTTTGGTTCAAGAACAATCAGCGAATGAATTGGCTTACAGCATCGCCCAAAAGTACATAGATAGTTATTTACAAGAGGCAAAAATCAAATCGTTAATTGCAGATACAAGCAGGACGTATATTAGCTATACGTTACTCAAAAATAAATTTGACGAAAAGCGTTTACTAAAATCTGATTTGAATAAGTCGAAGGTAAATCATAATAATGCTATTCAATCATTAGCTGACGGAATTGCCCTATTGATTGAGGATAAAGTCTATCTGCTTTTTTTAACGGGACTGAGTGATATGGAAAAATGGGATTTTGAAATTGACTCCACTTTCTCGACCAACTATTTACCTATAAAACCAATCAACTCGATAACCTTGAACCAATTGCCAGATTTGCAACAGCTAACGTTACAAAGCCAATTGACCGAATTACAAACACAATCGGAAAAAGCAAAATACGTACCCACCGTTAATTTCAAAGGCTTTTTAGGAGCAAATCAATACACAAATACCTTCAACCCAGTGGCGGCTAATTCTTGGTTTGGCTTGAGTTATTGGGGTTTAGATGTAAAAGTGCCTTTACTGATTGGAGAAAGTCCACGCAATAAAATACAGCAACTTAAAGTACAGTCCAATCAATACAAGTTGCAAAAAGAGGATAAAAGTGCTCAATATCAGAAAGACCTATTTACGGCAAAATTGAGAATGGAGAAAATCCGAAATCAGTTAAAAACTCAAGAAGAAAACATCGTACTAAGCACAGAATCAATTACGATTTTTCAGGCTCGTGTGCAGGAAGGACAAGAGACAGCCTCAAACCTCAATTTAGAAGAAGCAACTCTTCAATTAATGAAAGCCGAATACGAAGCCAATAAAAAAGAATGGTGGATTTATTGGTTAGATTATTTAAAAGCCTCAGGCGAATTAAGCATTTTGTGGAAATGAAACCGCTAATCAGGTTTACCGTCCGACTTAAAGATATTTAGAAGAGCAGGTTTTCGCCTGCTTTTTTTGTTTTTTAGGATTTGGGATGTTCTTAACATAAATCCAACAAGAAAATAAGTAGCGGAAATTAAAAATAAGCTCGACTTGGGAATCTGTTGAAATGCTTTTACTTTTAGAAAAACATTAATTAATGACGGTTATATGCTCGTTGGCATCCATATTAAAACGACACTATAAGTAATGGACAATCAGTTGGAAAGCATAAAAGGTAAACTTGAACAATTACGACAATTGGACACTAATTTGGAGATTTTTGGTTCCGAAAAACATAGATACATTCTAAATCCACCTATTTCGACAGACACTTTAAAACAATTTGAAGCAAAGCATAAAATTACTTTACCAAGTGAATATGTAGCTTTTTTGACCACTCTTGGAAATGGCCGAGCAGGACCTTTTTACGGACTTGAACCTTTTGAAAATGCTATTTTTGACGACTTGGACTTTAAACGTGAGGACGGTTTGTTAAACCCAAGTAAACCTTTTTTACATACGGACGCTTGGAATATGGAATTTGAACCGACAGTTTCTGAGGACGAAAATGAAAAGGAATATGATAGACAATATGAAGAATTTACAAACGTGTACTTTTACACGGAACAAACAAATGGTGTTATTGCAATATGTAATTATGGCTGTGGAATAACTTTATATTTAGTAGTAAATGGACAAGAATATGGTAATATTTGGACAGACGATAGAGGAAATGATGGAGGAATTTATCCAACAATTCAACTTGGAGAAAAAGCAAAAATAAATTTTTTAGATTGGTACGAGTTATGGTTAGATCACTCAATTTTAGAAATTAAATTGAGCCTAAATAACCAAAGAAAACAAAACTTAATAACAGAAAATCCTTGGTGGAAAATTTGGTAAAAAAGAAGCAATACCCACCAATAATTAAGTATTCGTGGGACTGCAAGCCAAACTCAATTTCCATTTTGAACTTTATGAAGTAACATCAGGTGTGAATTCAATCGCATTGTTCTATAAATCTGTAATGAACGAGAATGCTATTGACGTAATGTCTTTTGATGAACAATGCAAAGTAAACAAAATGGTTGCTCACTATACATACAAAATGATAGAAACGGACAAATTATCGCTATTTTTTAGCAACGAGTTTCCTTTTAATAAAGAGGGTTTAGAAGAATTTGTACATACTTTTGTTGTTAAATCATACA
>JARXAV010000096.1 GCA_029865665.1 Flectobacillus sp.
GGAACTTCTTTTGGTAAGATACCCAAGTATTTCATAGTTTTGAAAACACTACCTTTCACTAAATCATTATGGGGAAATCCTGGCTCGGTACAGCCTAAACAGGGGTGATTGGCACGTGTTTTGGAAGATTGTCTGTTCCATAGAATTTTGTTACAGCTCGCACGAGTCATTGGTCCACGGCAACCAACTTCGTAAAATAAACAACCATTGCCTCTTTTTCCGAAACCGCCATCTACTTTATTAGCAAAGTTGACCACATTGGTACAACCTGTTTGTACAAAATCCGTAAAGAAAGTTTTGGGACGATGGTATTCATCAATTAGCACATCACCGATACGACCAGTGGCAATGGCAACTAAAATCTGTGTAATCCAGTCGGGGTGAGCTGGGCAACCAGGTATATTGATAACGGGCAAACCGCCTTTCGAAACGTAATTAGCTCCTAAGAAACCGCCTTTTTCCTTTTTCAAAAACTGCATCCCCGTCGATTCAGAAGGGTTGGGTGCTACCGCATTGATGCCGCCCCAAGTTGCACAGTCACCAATCGCTACCACATAACCCGAAACTGCGGCAAGTTCTTTCACCCAATCTTGCATTGGGCGGTCACAGAAGTAGTTCATCGTTCCTGAGCCGTTTGGCCCTTGAATGATACTTCCTTCAAAAACCAAAATATCGCACTGTACTTTTCCAGCGACGATTTCATTGAGCAAATGAGTTACTTGTTCTCCAATTTCGAGACCAATAGAAGGGTGCCACAAAATGTTCACCCCAAAGTCGGTGACCAAATCAATGACGGTGGGTTCTTCGGCATTCAAGAATGACATAGTGTTGCCACTACATGCACCTCCTTGAAGCCATAGTACGTTTGCCATATCGAGTAGTAGTTTACAGTATTGAAAATTGTATAATTCGGACAAATAATATTGACTTCGTAATTTTAGAAAATAATTTCTATTTTTAGAAATTATTTTCTAATTATTTTGTCAGTTTATAATCTGTATAAATTAAACGGCAACTTTTCTACTGAAACTAGTTACTTCGTGGAGGCATTAATAAGAAAAAATGGGTAGTATCACTTGGTTAAATTCATCTAAGCCAGCCTTCGTGAAATAAGGGAAGAATTGATTCCAAACGGAATAGCGGTATTGCATGGGAGTGGGCGTGATTCCTCTCATTCGGCATTTTTGAATATAAAAAATCAAATTAGCCCATATATTTTCGGCTACTTGCTGGTATAGACCGGGGACAGCTTCGGGGATAAAATCTTGATTAAGAACTAGATAATCAATACGACTTTTGATTTGGATTAACATTTTGGTCATATATTCCTGCCAAATCTGTTGGTGTTCGGTTGGGGTCGTATTTGTTTTGAAGAAATCGGCGATATAAAACTGATACTTTTCAAAAAAATCAAAGTATAAACTCAACTGAGCATTGAAACTCGTCATGGCTGTTGATACCGCATATTCTCGAAGCACGTTGGAGAAGTCCTCAAAAAGTACCTCATAAACAGATTCAACGATGGCATCTTTATTTTTGAAGTGGTACGCCAAATTACCAACACTAATGCCCGTATCTTCTGCAATTTGTTGCAAACGCACGGCATCCACCCCATTTTGGTTGAAGAGTTGAATAGAAGAGTTGAGAATTTTTTGTTTTGTATTATACATATTTTAGGGTCAATTTTGACATAAATTTAATAACTCAATGTTTACTTCTAAGGTGCCTCTTTGGTCTTTTGCAGCCAATCTACGCATAAAATGAGCTTTTTGAGCTGCTCTTTTGGGACAAGGATGTGAGACAATAAATCGTCGGATAAACTTGAGGGGATTATGGATATGAGCAAATACCAAATCTACTGCCCATTCGCCTTTACTTTTATAAATCTTTTCAATCACAGCAGAATCGGAAAGCCACAAATCATCAAAATACAGTCTAAAGTCGCTCGAATTTCCTTTTTTCTCATTGAAAAAAGCGTCATTGAGTCCTTTCATGACTTTAGCATAAGTATTGCTATCAATTTTAAATGGAGCTTTCATGGTATGTCAATTTGGGAAGAATAGCTACTCTGCTACTCTAAATTAGAAATTATTTTCTAATTATAAAAGTCATTCACTTGATTAATTTATATTAGTGTTTCGACTGATTTAGCCCCAATTATCAAACGGAAGGCTGTTGAGTTGTGCGTATTCATTTTTACCTGTTAGCGAAAAATAAGGAGCAAGTAAACCCCAAATATGGTCTTTCAATTGTTGTACATTGATTTCCGCTACTTCTGTTCCTTTCATGCGTTCAAAATTCATCCAGTTTTCTAAGAATAATAAGTAACGATGTGCTAGTAAAAACGTAGTATCGGGCAATTGAGGCTCAATCAATGCTCCACGAGCGATATTAAACTGAAGCAATAATTCTAATTGAATCGTTTGCCATTGGACTTGTTCCCGATATTGTCGCTTAATACTTGAATACGCCCGAATAACCTCCAGCGTATCTGTATAGAAAAAACTATATTTCTGTTGTAGCAAAAAACTATTCTCTACATGCCGATTCATATTAGCAAATAAAGGAATCATGCGTAAATCTGCCAACAGTTGTTGCTGTTCTTGGGCTAATGCTTGATAGAGTTTTTCTACGAGTTCGTCTTTGGTTTTGAAATGATATGCCAAGTTGCCGACACTCATACCTACTTCGTCCGCAATATGTTGTAAACGTACGCTTACAAAGCCAAACCTATTAAAAAGGTATAGAGCAGAGGCTAGTATTTTATCTTTAGTAGTGAGCGACATCCGTTTTTTTAACTTCATTTAGCGAAATAAAGCACAAAAATACGATAGCCCTGTGGATTATCCCACATTTAAGAGAAAGAAGTAGCTAATAAGAGTCCTTGATAGTCAGAGCGATAAGCAATACGAACCATTCGTCCTTTAAATTAACCATTCAGGTAGTTTGTATAACATAGTACTAAGTAATGCACTAATTTTGAATCAACAAAACAGAAACACATTTTTAATCTAAAGCATAAACGCACAACAAAACAACGTCATGAAAAATCAAGTAAGAAACCTCGCATTATCATTTTTAGCTACTGTATTAAGTTTATCAGTAAGTTTAGCCTCTGAGCCTCAAGAAACAGGTGCATTAAAAGGGAAAGCCTTTGATGCAAGTATGTACCGTGTGATTAACACGATGAAAGTGAATTTGAAATTAGAAAAAGTAAAGGGTTCGGTCGTGAAAGTAAGTTTGAAAGATGAAAACAATCAGACGCTTCAAAGTGACTATGTAGGTAAGAAATCAATACTCTTCTCTCAGAAATATGATTTAGCAGAATTGCCAGATGGGAATTACCACTTTGAAATTACCGACGGAACGCAAGTAATCATCAAAGACGTACAAGTAGGAACTGGCCAAGTGAAACCTGTAGATTATAGAACGCTTGCGTTGAAATAGTGTAAAAAGTTTAACGAATAGTTCCTACGAAAGTGAGTACTCGTTGGTAAATAGTTTATGATAGTAGTGGTCTCAAGATGTAGTATCGAAACCTTTGAACATTAAACTTTAAACTGACGACTACTTATTTGCACATAGCTTTTGCGAGCGACAGTCGCTCACGAACTTTTGACTTTTACACGTCATTCATTGTTAAAATCTCTTCTTTTTGAACTACTCAAAAAGAAGAGATTTTTTCGTTTAAAGGGTTCTTGTCTATACACAATACCTGAAAGAAGGATACCCCTCGGAATTACTACTAGACAAACTTTTTTACTAAGTATTTCTTCTTGGAAAGCTTAATTGCTAAATAAGTATATTTTGCAAAAGAATTAATTCTTTTATGATTTTGTAATAAATATTTAAAAACATTTTAAATATTTTATAAAAGTTTTATATATTTGAGACATCATTACGATTTGTTGAGTAGCTATCTAGGAAAATATAGGATTAATAAGGGATAGAATTAGTAATTTGGTTGAATATTTAGCAGGCAATCTGTAAGCTGTTTTTATAGATATTTTTCCAACATTCAAATAAATGACTACTAAAAAACTATCAAATAATAATAAGATAATAAAGCAATTATATTTTGCTGGTTCCATGTCATGTGCAGACTTTAGTTTACAGCTTAAAAAGAGTCTGCCATTTACGACCAAATTGGTGAATGATTTAGTGGAAGAGGATGTCATTGTAGAGACAGGTTTTGCACCATCGACAGGAGGGAGGCGACCGTTGATGTACTCCATTAAGCCAGATACGTTGTACATCATTGCTGTGGCAATTGACCAATTTGTGACTCGAATAGCCTTGATGGATAGCAATAATCAGGTCGTAGGTAAGGTAGAAAAGATTAATTTGCCTTTGAGTGATAATGAGGAGGCACTTAATGTGTTATCAGAACATTTGAATTACTTCATTCAACAAACTAAAATAGCACACGCAAGAATTGTGGGTATTGGTATGGGAATGCCAGGCTTTGTCGATATTAAACGAGGAATTAATCATAGTTTTTTGAAAACACCACAAGAATACGGGAACGAAAGCATTACCAAATTTCTTTCAGAGAAGCTAAACCTTCCTGTATTTATTGATAATGATTCTAGTGTAACGGCTTTGGCAGAACTTCGTTTTGGTGCTGGCATCAGTCGAAAAAATGTGATGGTGATTAATGCAGGTTGGGGTGTGGGTTTAGGTATGATACTCAACGGGGATTTATATAGAGGTGCAAGTGGGTTTGCAGGAGAATTTAGTCACATACCACTTTTTACGAATAACAAATTATGTAGTTGTGGAAAAAGTGGCTGTTTAGAAACAGAAACGTCTTTGTCTGTTTTAATTGAAAAGTTTAATTCAGCTCTTCAAAAAGGGAGAGTGTCGATGCTTCGAGGGATTACTACCGAAAGCCTTGAAAAAGCAAGTGATCAAATCGTTCAATTTGCCCTTGAAGGCGACCGTCTTGCGGTGGAATTATTGTCTGAAATTGGTTATAAAATTGGTCGAGGAATTGCCATTCTGATTCATTTGCTCAATCCAGAGTTAATCATTATCAGTGGCAGAGGGACACAAGCAGGAAAGATTTGGCAAGCTCCTATTCAGCAGGCATTGAATGAACATTGTATTCCGAGATTGGCACAAAATACTAAAATTGAGATTTCAAATTTAGGCTTCGATGCTTCACTGATTGGTGCAGCAGCTTTAGTGATGGAGAATTATGACCACGTGCAAGATTAGTTAGTTAGCAGAAGGACATAACAGATGAAAGAGAAAAGCCAGAAGTCGAGACTATAAATTACCTGATTACAGAATTTATTTTTTATCCTTTAATTCACTTTTACATTTCATCTCTATGCGAAGAAAACTACTTCTGCTATTCGTTATGCTCATAACGATAGGTGGCCCTGTGTTTGCTCAAAAAATCACAGGACTCGTTGTATCTAAAACAGATGGACAACCACTTGTTGGTATGTCTATCAAAATTAAAGATACCAAGGCTGGAACAACTACCGATGTTCAAGGAAAATACAGCCTAACAGCTTCTCCTCAAAGTACCCTTATTTTTACGTTTATTGGCTACAAAACGCAGGAAGTTTTAGTTAGCGGACGTTCGGTTGTGAACGTCGAAATGGAAGAGGATGCTTCTCAATTATCAGAGGTTGTCGTAACTGCCTTGGGCGTTAAGAAAGACCAAAAATCATTGGGTTACGCAACCAACACCATTAAGTCAGAAGCGATTACTCGTACAGGGTCGCCCAATTTTGCTTCGGCATTATATGGCAAAGCTCCAGGCGTTCGTATTGCCTCTGCTCCAGGTGGTGCTACCAGTGCGGTAAACATTACCATCCGTGGTACGAACTCAATTACAGGAAAAAGCCAGCCGCTAATCGTGATGGACGGTGTGCCTATCCGTGATGGCGAAGTAAAAAACAACGATTACTGGAACGATCAACGTATCAGAGGAAATGGTTTGTTGGACGTGAACCCAGAAGACATCGAAAATATTTCGATTTTGAAAGGTGCATCTGCCGCAGCTCTTTATGGTTCGGAAGCAGTAAACGGGGTAGTCTTAATTACGACCAAAAGCGGAAAAGGCAAAAAAGGCTTCTCTGTTGATTTCAGTGCGAATTACAGCGTAGATAAAATTGCCTTTTTACCAAGATACCAAAATGTAAGAGGACAAGGTTATCCAACGGCTATCGGAAATGCAGGACAAGATGCCAATGGCTTTGTATATTATGACACCAATGGCGATGGCGTGAAAGAAACGAGAGGTTTGGTAGGTACGTCCTTGAACTATGGCCCTAAATTCGATGGTCAGCCAGTATTGTCTTGGGATGGCGTTGTTAGACCTTATGTATCTCAGGGTGATAACTTTGCAGGTTTATTCCAAGAAGCTCATAGCTCTAATGTAAACTTTGCGGTTTCTCAGGCTTCAGAAAATGCGAACATCCGTTTCTCGTTAACACATCAAGAAAATCAAGGTTTGAGTATGGGTTCGCAAAACAATAAAAACGTAGCGAACTTAAATACTTCGTTCAAATTAGGTAAGAAATATACAGCCGACTTAGTGGTGAATTATGTGAATCAATACACCCACAATCGTCCGTATGCCATTGACCGTATGATGAACAACTTTACAGGTATGATGCCTCGTTTTGATAATGCCTCTTGGTATTTAAACAAGTACAAAACAAGTTTAGGCTATCGTTTTGTGACAGGTACAAACCAAAGTTTAACGCCTGATGAAAATATCAAATATGGTGGATTCAGAGGTGATATTGCCGACTACGTTTGGAGTTTGAAAGAGAAAAACGAAGACGAATATAGCAACCGTGTGATTGCGAGTATGACACACAATATTCAGATAACGGATGATTTAAAACTTAGAGGAAGACTTGCTACGGATTTCACCTCTGTGAAAACGGAAGTCGAACAAGCTACTGAAATTCCACTTGCTTTTGGTAAC
>JARXAV010000099.1 GCA_029865665.1 Flectobacillus sp.
TATGAAAGAATTCAGCATAAAGTCATCAGCCGTGTTGACTAACTTTTTGAAGCCATTGGCTTTGTTGCTTCTAGTGCTATTTCTTCAAATTCGAGCTTATGCCAGTGATGGCGATGCCATATTAGGGACATGGATGCACGAGGATAAGCTGTCTAAAATGCTCATTTATAAAGTCGGAAAGCAGTATTTTGGGAAAGTCGTATGGCTGAGAAATCCGCTACAAAATGGTAAACCAGCATTAGATAGCCAAAATGAAAATTCCTCGCTTCGTTCCAAAACGATTATGGGCTTAGTGCTGATGGCGAATTTAGTGTTTGAAGAAAAAGGAAATAATTGGATTAACGGAACCGTTTACGATCCAAATTCGGGAAAGAATTACGCTTGTAAACTGACTCTAAAAGATAAAAATACCTTAGCCATGCGAGGTTACATCGGTAAACCGATGTTTGGCAAAACGATTTTATTTGTAAGCTGTGATTAGGTGATAGAAGCACTTAATCATAGCTTTTTTAATGCAGTTTAAATAAAAAGATAAATTGGTCGCTACTTGAGTAATGACCGTTAAATAAAACGATATTTCTTTGCTTTGAAATTATAATATTGAGTAATATTTTTGGTGTAGTTGATTCATTATAAGTCATTTACTAAATGACTTAAATGTGTATTGTCAAACCAATTAATTCTGAATATAAACGTTTCTAAACAGATGAAAAATAACACTGTATCTTTTTTTGTAGTCACTTTAGCTCTATCCTTGGCTACTTGTATTGGGTGTATGGAAGGTGATGATGATTCCTTGATTCCCCACGAAATTACGGGGTGCTTAGCATCGCCCAACTCCTTAAAGACTTTTACTCCAACACTTCCACCAGTAAGTTGGCTGTTGCCGGGTTCAGTTGAAGCACCAGTAGCAACCAAGTCACTCAGCCAGGTTGTTTCTTCGGGAGTTTTAACGAAAGACCTTCAAGGCTTGTCGGATAGTCTTTCGATGTACTTGACGATGAATCCACAAACCTTAGCAGAGAAAATAAAATTAATCCCTAAGAATGGAAACACTCCTACTGATGTGAAAGTACAGTTGGATAAGTTAACTAATCATCCTACTATTATTAAATATCTTACTACCTTAACCTTACCTTGGCTGGATGGAGTATTGGTCAAATCAGCGAGAGTAGGAACGGTAACAGAAGTGGCTAAGATTAATGCCAGTATTTCTGAATGTAAAGTGCTAATGGATGAGGCCTTAAATACTGGAAAGAAACAACTAGAAGATGTACATTTAACGAATCTCAATATTGCTAATGAAGCGAATCAAGCAGTAGTTCAAAAGATTAATGGTAATGGAGGAGCTTGTGAGGCTGCCGTAACACCGAGAATGGCTACGATGATCAATCTTGTTCAAAATGACTATGTTAATTTTTTAACTCCGACAAATATCAGTAACCAGAAACCAGAAAATACGAATTTTTTGTTAATAGTCAGCTATGTATTAGTCAGTGACGCTTTTGAGAAGTTGGAAGTTCTAAGAAAGGCAGAACAAAATGCTTGTGCTTTGCAAGCCTCAAAAATGATAGAATCAGCTAAGGCGACTCATGAATTGAATTTGGCTACTGTTGAAAATTTATACAAAACAGGTCTCAACGATTTAACAGAAAATTATAATAAGGCTGTTCTTGGCTGTAACTCGCAGAGTGGTAGAAAAGAGGAATGATTATATCCTTAAATTACCAAACATCTAAATACTATAAAAATGAATCTTGTAAAACCTCATACGTTATATTTATTCACGTTGCTATCGATTTCGTTATTATGGTCATGTTATAGTCCTGACAATTTTAATATTGATCCATATCCATATCCCACAATAGAAGCCCCTGTTTACGCTTTTATCCCAACAGAAACCTTTAATGTTGCAAAGAAAAATGGGTATCTGATACAGTCTAAATCAATAAAGATGATTGATAGTATGGCACTAGCAGGTCATCTATCAGGTAAATATGTGAAGCTATCAGACTCTATTAAGTTGATACTATCTGAAAGCCCTAGTGTTTTAGCGGAGAAAATACGGTCACTATCATTGAAGGAGTCGGTACCAGCGTATATACAAAGCCAAATAGATAAAGTGATTATGGATAAAATGATGGCTGGATTTATGGCATCTATGGTATTTCCTACCGTAGCTGATAGTACGATAAGTGCGGCTAGGTTAGGGATGCTAGATGATCCTCAGTCTATTAGTTTATCCATAACTGAATGTAATTCAATAGCTTCAAAACTATATAGCGATTATACAAAACAACTTTTGACCACAAAATTAGCCAATGAGAAAAGAGTAAACGAGTTATTTGTTTCACGTCAAGAGGTAATTGAAAAAGGAAAAAACACTTGCCAAGCTACTGCTGAGGCGGCACATAATCAACGAATAACGACACTTAAAGATGAATTTGGGTATTCTTTAACCAAACTTAACGGAAGCCAACTTTTAGAAGCAGATAGAGATGCACTAATAATTCTTAGGTATGCTTATTTAGTAGATATTTTAAGGAAAAGTACCTTACTGCAAAAAGCAGAATCTGCCGCTTGCCTTACTTATAAAAATCAGCAATTGTACACGAATATAACGGTTAAGGAAGCCGATTTGATAAAAAACCAAGGGGTTTATGTTAGCTTATTCAATAAGTTAACAGAGGAATATAAGAAAAGTGTAGTTTCTTGTGAAATTCCGATTTGGAAGGAATAGACTCTGGTAGCGATAATCGATTTAGTGGAATTATCACTTTAGACCAACCATCGTATGCTAGTGGTATTTTGTCTAACTTTCGCACGATGGTTGGTTTTTGAAATTACCCTCTCTTAATCAACTCCTTAATCAAAATCGTCATATTGGGTTCTGCCTTTGCTGCTGCGGTTAATATCTTGGCAAGACTAGCGACTTCTAAGGTTTCTGGAATACCCATGTCGGTAATGACAGACATTCCAAAACAGTGAATCCCCATTTGATGAGCCACAATAATTTCGGGTACAGTGGACATACCGACTACATCGCCACCTAATAAGCGGAGCATTTTGTACTCAGCTCTGGTTTCGAGTTGTGGGCCTGGAGCCATTACATAAATCCCTTTCTGTACTTTGATATTCAGTTCAGCGGCAATGCTTTCAGCTTGAGCAATTAAGCCCAAATGATAAGGGTCACACATATCAGGGAAGCGGTCGCCAAATTCGGGATAATGCTTACCTGTCAGTGGATTTTCGGGCATAAACAAACTGATATGGTCTTGAATAATCATTAAATCACTCACCTCAAAGGCTGGATTCATCCCTCCACAAGCATTAGAAACCACCAATTTCTTAATGCCCAATTCTGCCATAACACGTACAGGGAACGTTACTTCTTGCATGGTATAGCCTTCGTAATAATGGAAACGCCCTTGCATACACACAATGTTTTTGCCTCCGATAGTCCCGAAAATCAGTTTTCCCTTGTGAAACTCCACCGTTGAAACAGGAAAGTTCGGAATGTCTTCATAATCGAAGGTATGCAAAATGTCAATTTCATTGACCAAAGCCCCCAAGCCAGTTCCTAAAATAATACCGCATTCAGGGCGGAAATTAGCTAATTTCTCAGCTAAAAAAGCTGCCGTTTCGTTAATTTGTTGTTTGTACATTGGTTAGTTGTTGTGATTGGGTGATTGGAGATTTAGGATTCTAACGGATGCCAGTGTAGGTGTTTTTCCCATTTCGACTGTCATTTCTTTTCCATATTCAATAATCTTTTCCATATTTAAAGAAACTTTATCTCTCCAAGACTTAATTTGGTGTCCTTCTTCTGCTTTATGCTGAAGTATGTCATAAGCTAAATCAATGGTTGATAAAGTCATTAACTTGATATCTTCTATAGTAATTTCTAAGTGCTTTTTAATGTAATCATTAATAACACCCAATATCAGCAGTAATCTATTCGCCGCATGAGGGTGAGAATTTTCGTAAAAATATATTTCTTCTGGAAAAGTCTGAAATGAATATGCTAAATAGCAATTAATACTTGCCATACTGATTACTACTAATTCGTATAGTTGATTATTACTTACACTTGAGTTGGACAGCTTAATTTCATCCCAATATTGACAAATATGTTGAGCTAAATTACTTGCTGCGAAAAAGTCTGCATCAACTTCTAGAATATGCTTTCGTTTATCTTCGCTTTCTTGTTGGTTCGGTATTTCTTCGAGTAAGGAGTTATCAGTATAATCTGATTTCTGAATTAAATGTGCCAACTCATGATAATAAGTAAATAAAGTACTATACTGGAGCATTAGTTGTGGAATAGACTTTGGCGTAATAATCTGAATTAGTCCAAAGTATTTTTCTATAATTTGGTCTTGACCGAAAAATAAAGAACCAACAAATAAATTATGAAGTATTTTAACTACACCATACTTTATTTCGATAATATATTTCCCTTCAAACTTGGTTGCTCTTGCTTTGGTGTCATATTCATCGAAGAAATACAAAAAAGATGGTTGTATGTTAAACATATCACATTCTTCTCTCATATTACTCAAACAAAAATTGAAATATTCTTCGAATTCAGTTTCTAAGTCAGTACCTATATAGTTATATACGTCCTTTTTATGGATGTTGTGTACATTTCTTAATAATTCGGAGATTTCGTCCTCATAAATATAGTGTCCCATAATAATAAAAGTAGTTAAATGAGTAAGTTAATTGAGTACAGTCGTTCTATCCTGTGATAGACGTTGACTTGAATAGCTATAATAATCTACGTTAAATTTTAAATATAATTTTGTCAGGTCTAAGTTTGTGTAAACTAAAACAGGAGGCATTCGAAAACTTCTACAAATTTTATAAAAATGAATAACAATAGGTATGCAATTTTAACGAGCTTCAATGATAATGGAGTTTTAATGTTTGGCTTTTTTCATTCTGGGTATGATTTTTTTGTTGAGAAAGACCAGAATTCTGCTAAAGAGTTCTTTCCTGATAAGTATTCGGCTTTAAGGTTCTTAGCAGAAAAGGGTATTTATATAAACGATGGCTTATACAGTACGCCTTCAACAATCTTTTATAAAGATGACTTTACCTATTTCCTACTTTCTGAAGATGAGTTATTCGCTAAGCTACAAGCTGAAAATATTAATATTTAACAAGAATGCTAACGGATTATTTATGACATGAGATAGGAAATTGAAATGATTAGTTGTAACTATTTGGCTGTAAAAGGTTTATATGAGTAACACTTAGTCAAATTCTAAAACTCAACTAAGTGCGACTCTTTCAAACCCTATCCCTACCCAATCGAAGACCCAGCGATAAAGCCTGTTGTCCAAGCTGCTTGAAAGTTGAAACCTCCCGTAACGGCATCAATGTCTAGGACTTCACCTGCAAAGAAAATCCCTTTTGTTTTGGTACTTTCCATAGTTTGTGGATTTACCTCGTTGAGGGGAATACCTCCACAGGTCACAAATTCGTCTTTAAAGGTGCTTTTGCCTTTTACGGTTTGCGGACAGTTGAGTAATTGCTCTGTTAGTTTATTGAGTTGCTTGTTGGAGATGTCTATCCAGCGTAATTGTTCGTCAATTTCTGAAAGTTCGCAGAGTTTTTTCCAAAGGCGTGAAGGCAAATTCCAAAGCTGATTCGATTGGATTAGCTTTTTCGGACTTTCCTTTTTCGTCTTGGCAAAAAGTTCTTTGACACTATTTTCGTTTTCGGTCGGAATCCAGTTAATCAGTAGGGTAAACGCATAATTCACTTCGGCAAGTTCACGGGCTGCCCAAGCCGAAAGCTTTAAGATTGCAGGCCCCGAAAATCCCCAGTGAGTAACCAATAACGCCCCTTCTTGTTGAAGTTTTTTACCCGCAATACGCACCTGAGCATTCGGAACGCTTACGCCTGCCATTTCTAAAAAAGGCGATGCTGGTACATTGAAGGTAAACAAAGACGGAACAGGAGGGATGATATTGTGTCCTAAATCAGCGAGCCACTGATAACCGCCAAGCGAAGGATTTCCGCCCGTCGTAATAATCACGGCATCGGCTTCGAGGATGTCTTCAGAAAGTAAATGTACTTGCAAGGGCTTGCCTGTTGCATTGGGGTTTTGACGGATGGCTTTCACGCCAAAAGAGGTGCGAGTACTGATACCCAAGCGACGAGCTTTGTGTTCTAAACAAAGGGCAATGGTTTCAGAATTATCGGTCGTCGGGAACATCCGACCATCGGATTCGGTCTTTAAATTTACCTTCTCGTTTTCAAACCACGTGACGGTTGACTGTGTGTTAAATTTTGTAAAAAGAGCTTTCAAAAACGAACCCCCTCTTGGATAATATTTGCTAAGTTGTTTGTTGTCGAAACAAGCGTGCGTAACATTACAGCGTCCCCCACCCGAAATCCTCACTTTGTTAAGTACCGTTCTGTTTTTTTCTAGGATGCTTACCTCTGCCAATGGATGGCATTCTGCTGCTTTAATAGCACTGAAAAAGCCCGCAGCTCCCCCTCCAATTACAACAATCCGCTTTTTATTCATTCTTAAATCTATTTTCGTGTTCTATATTCAAGCGAAATTAGTAAAATTGCACCACCGTTTTTTAAAAAAATAAATTAATGAATAGTACCCTTGTTAAGATTGCCGTTTTTTTAGTGTTTATCGCAACACTTTTTTATGTATTGAAGTCCAAAAACGAAGTTAGTACAGCAACTGAACCGTGGACGAGAGAAGGACGTGGCGACACTGTTGCTACGGACAATCGGAAAATAGACGATGTGGCTTCAGACGTAAAAACAGAGGATGAGACATCCTTATTCGACACGCATAAGGGGGCGGATAGCAGTCCAGAAGTTGAAGAAGAAGAAGAGGAGGAAAGCACTGTTCCAACGAAAGGGACGGGAAATGTATCGTTAGAGAAATATATACCAAGTTCGAGTACCAATAAAGAAATTGTTCGTCATAAAGCCTTTATTTTGAGTTATCAAGAAGAGTATGAATTGGCTTCGTGGGTGTTGCATTACTTGAGTTCAGGGGCAGCTTCGGGTACTGCTGATCGCTCGAATACGTTCTTGGAAGACCCTTTGGTAGAAACAGGTTCTGCGGTTACACAAGACTATGCTCGTTCGGGATATGACCGTGGGCATCTCTGTCCTGCTGGAGACTTTAAGAATGACCAAAATTTGCAGAATGAAACCTTTTATATGTCTAATATGAGTCCAGAGGCTCCTGATTTTAACAGAGGAATTTGGAGTGATTTGGAACTTCGTGTACGTCATTGGGCTGAAACCCGTGGAGGTTTAGTGGTTGTTACGGGACCAATCTTAAAAGCAGGTCTTTCGTACATTGGTAAACGTAATCAAATTGCTGTTCCCGAAAGTTTTTATAAAATTGTCTATGACCCCCAAACAAATCAGGCAATTGCGTTTTTGATTCCGAATGAGGGTTCCGTTGAGTTGGTTAAATCTTTTGCTGTTCCGATTGATAAGGTAGAAAAGTTGACTGGAATTAATTTCTTTGCTCAGCTACCAGATGCTGTGGAGCAAAAAATC
>JARXAV010000129.1 GCA_029865665.1 Flectobacillus sp.
CTGATGAAATCCATGACAAACTATTTTGATACGCTCTTTTTTGGTTCGTACCTGCTTCCAGAATTGAGACAAAATAAGACGGAGGCAACATTTCAAGCCTTGCTAAAACACTGGGGTACAACAAATTTTGGAGAAAAAGAACTCGTGACCAACTTACTGAATTTTAGTGCTGGAGAACACTGGTATGAAGAAGATGGAACATTAACGCCTCTTGCCCATTTCATTGTGAAAAGTGTAAAAGCCGATGAAAGCTTGCTGTCGTTGAATCCCGATCATGTGAATGATCAACTATTCAACTTATTACTGAAAGTAGAGCCTGATTTTGCGGAAAGAAATGTCGCTCATTTCCTGAGAATTTATAAGGGTTTCGACGAATTGGATGCCTTCAATATTTTGGTGGCAGAAATGCTTTTGAATAAAAATAAAGAAAAATATCTACCACTTGTGGAGGAATTATTACCCAAAATGACCTCTATATCGTCTATTTATGGGGTGGGAGAGTTTTTCAAGACAAAATTCCCTGAAATTTATTCCGAAAAGAAAGTAGCCTTTCAACTCTTATTTTTAGAACAGGTAAGAACGCAAATGTTTAATACAGGAGCTTCTTTTTATGCAGATTTCCAGATTTGGGATCCTGTAAAAAGAGGCTATCAGAGTTCATTTGAATTGATGATGCGAGAGGCAACCCAATCAGGGGACGAACGAGTATTTGATTGCATCGTCGAAGTGTTTGGATTGGCCTGTACGAGTGATTATAAAAATCAGATCTTAAATGCTGCTTTGGCGGGCTACAAAGAGCGTTTTCTACCTGTGGTATTCTCGCCTAAAGGACAATTTCCTAGCAATGCTTACAATACCGAAGAGTATTATCCAAACTTGCTTAAATTATTGACAACCGTTGATTTTCAGCCTTATGAAGCGGAGGTTTGGGCTTATACCAAAAATAAATCGAAACGATTACGGGAGTTAGCTGCTATTTGTTTGGCGAAATTGGGCGAACGAATTATTCCTGAAACGGAAAAAATGTTAGCGGATAAAAAAGCGGAGTCAAGACAAACGGCTGCGTTGCTGTTGTCGCTTCTCCGAACGGATAGAGCCAATGAAATTTTGATGAATGCCATTGATGCTGAGAAAAATGACGATGCTCGTGACACCATGTTAGAGGCTGTGGCAGGTTTATTGCCTTCGGATGTTTCAAAAGAGGACTTGCTAGAAAAAGTGGCGAGAGCCAAAGTACGAGGCAAGTTAGACAAAGCCTTAGATTGGTGGTTGGATGAAAGCAAAATGCCTGCTTTACACTGGAAAGATACGCAGGAAGTGATTGATTCAGAGGTAATTCGTTTTCTGTTTTATCGAATGAGTAGAGCCAAGGATATTCAGACGGATAGGGAGGCAAAACCATTGCTTTCGATGATTGACCGAGCTACAAGTGCCGACTTTGCGAAGGGATTAATGACGCTTTATTTTGACAATGGAGCAGATGCCAAATTTAAGTTTTGCTTAACACTGGTCGGAATGCTAGGCGATGACTCAATCATTGATTTATTCAAGAAAAAAATCAATGAATTTGCTGAAAGTAGTCGAGGTAAAATGGCAGAATATATTGTGAAGGCATTGGCGTTACAAGGGTCAACAAGAGCCTTGCGAGCAGTAGAGTTTTATTCTCGAAAATATAAAAATAAAAACAAAAATATTGGAGCGGCTGCCGTGGATTCTTTTGCGATTGCAGCTCAAGAATTGGGTATTACTCCTTATGATTTAGCCGATACCATCATTCCGAATTTTGATTTTGACGGAAGCTTCCGAACCTTTGAAGTGGGAGAGGATAGCTACCGTGCCTTTATCAATACCGACTTTAAGTTGGCCTTCTTGAATGAAGACAATAAATTGATGAAATCTCCTCCAAAAGGAATTAGTCAGGAATTAGCGGATGAGTTTAAGGAAATAGGCAAAGAAATTAAGGATATTGTCAAGTCGCAGTCGGGACGTTTAGAGCAGTATTTGGTAATTCAACGTAAATGGACGGTTGACAAATGGCATAGCCTTTTCATGGAAAATCCTGTGATGTTTGCTTACGCCATTCGTCTTGTTTGGGGTATTTTTAACGATAAAAATGAGTTGGTCGATACCTTTATGTGTCAGCAAGACCAAACCTTAATCAACGAAAAAGGCGATGAGTTTGAATTGGCTGAAGGACTTGAGTGCGGTATTGTTCACCCAATTAGTTTATCGGAAGCACAAATTGAATATTGGACAAATGCTTTATCTGACGCTGGTTTAGAACCGATTTTCCCTCAGTTACAACGTAACGTAGTAGCCTTAGAGGAAGCGGACGGAAATGTCAAAATTTCGAAAAAATATCAAGGTTCACAAGTCGTAGGGTATAGCTACGTAGGCACGCTAGAAAAATTAGGCTGGTACCGAGGTTCTGTAATTGACGGCGGGGCGATTGCTAGTTATTTCAAAGATTTTGCTGAATTGGGCATTACCGCCATTACCACACAACTAGGGGGGATTGGGGTTGGCTATTTAGAATATAATGCCGAAATAGAGAGTGTGATGTTCGTGAAAAAAGGAGGAGTACGGTTTGGCAACTACGTCTATGACGAGCCGCAACACGAAAACGATGAGCGTCTGATTGCCTTCAAAGACGTGCCAACCATCGTGTACTCGGAAGTAATGTCTGATATGGAAGCACTGAATGCTTTGGCTGCACCCCTATGATAGAAAACAGCGAAACCCTCAAGAAATGGCGGTTAATTCTCGGGGGAGATGAAGCCGATGGCACAGGCTGTGCCTTGTCGGATTCCGAAATACAGCTTGATAAATCGTTGTCGGCTTTATATGACTTTGACAAAAAACAAAAGTTTGATTACACAGGCGAAAAAGGCAAAGGGGGGAGCGAAGGCTCTAACCCCAGCGTTGCCCGTTGGTTGGGAGATATTCGTAATTTTTTCCCCAACAGTGTCGTCAAAGTCATGCAAAATGATGCCTTAAAACATCCCGAATTGCAGCGAAAATTAATGCTCGAACCTGAGATTTTGGAACAGGCGATACCCGATGTACATCTGGTAGCAACCTTGATGGAACTAGGTAAATTGATTCCTGCTAAAACAAAAGATACCGCTCGACGAGTGGTTGAAAAGGTGGTAGAAGAATTGATGCAGAAATTAGCACAAAAAACAATTTCGGCACTTTCGGGCGTATTAAATCGAACCAATCGTTTGCGAAATCCACGCTATAACGAAATAGATTGGAATACGACGATTCGTAAAAATTTAAAGCATTATCAGCCTGATTATAAAACGATTATTCCAGAAATACGCATTGGTTTTGGACGAAAATCGAAGCGTGTCTTAAAGAATATTGTCTTATGTTTAGACCAAAGTGGTTCTATGGGAACATCGGTGGTTTATTCGGGGGTTTTCGGGGCAGTGATGGCTTCGTTGCCTCATGTAAAAACGCAAATGGTCGTGTTTGATACCCAAGTGGTGGACTTAACCGAAGACCTAGACGACCCCGTAGATTTACTTTTTGGCGTGCAATTGGGCGGAGGAACGGATATAAATCTAGCCCTAAAATATTGTCAAGGAATCATCGAAAAACCTGATGATACGATTTTAGTATTAATCACCGATTTGTACGAAGGAGGTAATGTCGATGAAATGCAAAAACGAGCCGTAAGTTTGGTCGAATCAGGCGTACAAGTGATTTGTCTATTGGCTCTAAACGACGAGGGAAGTCCGTTTTACGACAGCCATAATGCCAAGTTTTTTGCCCGACACGAAATACCCGTATTTGCCTGCACTCCCGATATGTTCCCCGATTTGATGGCTGCCGCTATTCAGAAAAGAGACCTATTCCAATGGGCAGGAGAGAATGATTTAGCGATTAAAGGGAGGTGATGAGACTAGCCTAAACCCTCTTGTATGATAGTTACGGCTTACCGATGTATAACTCCTCTGGGATAACCCTGACAGTGGCTTTTTTGCCCTGTCAGGGTTGTTTTGTTTAAATAGTTCTGTTTTCCGCTTGCACTGATTTGCCATCAGGGCAAGTACGGTTTAGCGACTAAGTCGCTGTTTATCCTATTCAATAGCAATTTGAACTGTGTCTTTTCTGGGGGTATAACTAGCGGTATCTAGCAGAATGATTTCAAGTAATGAATCGTTAAGTTGACGATATTTTTCTATGCTTTGAAACCGCTCATAATTACCTAGAATAGATTCATTTCCAGTAGTATTATCTCTTTTTCGTATTTGTACGTAATCTTGGCTTGTCGCATTAGATGGTATGTAGAAGACTGTCATCGAATACTTTTTTGTGATAAATGGATGGTCATAAGTTGAATAGCGTTCTCATTATTCCATAGAAACGGAATAACTAAGGATTGGTGATATGTCAGAACAATACCTAGTATAAGGGCTAAAGATATGAGCAATGATTTTAGCGTTAGTATTTTCATAAAGTAGATAGAGTCTTCGCTTTTATATTCATTGATTGTATTTACGAATTGATTGGTAGATTCCAGCACAAAGGAAATATAACGAAAACCCAATTAAAAGTAAGGGAATCAGTGGATTCGTTTTCGATAAAACAGTAGCATTATCAGCTTGTTCACTCTCATAATGTTGACTAATAACGAACTCCTTAAAACGTTCGCCATCTTTTGGAGAAAAGAAAAATTGAGTAGTTGGTCTATACTTGGTAAATAAGGTGTAACCACTCCATAAAGGTTCATCATTAAAAACTCCAACAAATAAATATGTTAGAGTTACAAAAACGAAGCAAATAAAGAAATTGCGATTAATAGGCATTATGTATGGCTTGGTTAATGTGATGAAGCGAAAACTACGGTATGTTATTCCATTCGTCGATGATATTCAAAACTATTCTTTGATTAGCATAAAGAAATAAAATGATTGCTCCGACTATCCCGACTGAAAAGATATTAGCAAGAATTTTATACGTACTAATATACTTATCGAAAATGGGTATGATTGTGAGATAGCTAAATAAGGATTTCAAGGAGTTTCTATCCGTCTTTCTGATATGAAGATATTGAAAAATGCCTTTTAAAACCAAATTTAGTATGATTAAATAGCTGGCAATTGTTGATAAATTCTTCATAGTTATATTCTGATTTTATCGCTGTTTGAAAGCGTTATAAACCCAAGCCCACGCCACGATCGATTAGGAAATTGTGGGGTGAGCGGGGCGGTGGCTTAGGTGCTTATCTACGGAGTTTTATTAGAAAATAGCATTTGTTTGGCTTTATCAAGTTGGGGCTTAACAAAAAAAAGTATTACTTTTCCCAAAATATGAACTTCTGTTGAATGTAATTTTGGTTGACCGCATTCACATTCAAAATTATTCGATGAATTTTCTACTGCTGATTCAAGTTCTATTGGCATGGTTCGATTGTTAAAACCACCCTTTATTTGGTTGTTTACATAAGCTTTAAACGAACTGAATTTTGAAGTGTCTTCTAATTGTGGTTTCTCAGAATTAAGATGGTAATACTGCCATAACTCAAAACAAGGGTTACTTTGCACGACAAACCATCTTATTTTGTCTGTACAACAATCTCTAAGTATATTAATTTTGTTTCCTTCATTCCATCTATCAGTATCGATTACAAACCATACTTCGTCTTTGTAATCTTCGCTAAATTGGTAAGTTGGCGTTGTTGATTCATTGCCAAAAAACAACAATTCTGCATTCTCTTTTAATTTTGACGGATCAGACTTTCCGTTGTTATTCGGAATTGGAATTATGTCAATATTTGAAGAAAATCCTTGAAAATATTTGAAATAGTTTATTTCTGTGTCTGCTCCTTCACAAAATATATACACTTTTTTAGCTTCTTTGACTACTTCTAGTTTTTCATAAACTTTATTCCTGCTCAGATACCTCATATTTATGCCAATTTAAATCTTGTAAATTTGATAAAAAAGGTATTCCCCCATATCTTCCATTAAGGTACCCATTCTCAATATTAGCTGTATTATGAATATTAAAATCACTTAAAGAATATAGTTTGGAAGCCCCATCAATATCTTTTTGTGCAAACCAAATCTCATCAGGTCTAAGAATATCTTGGTCTAATAAACATGATTCGTGAGTTGTGAAAATAAGTTGCCCTTTAGCTAAATGGTCTAATGAAATTTTTGTGATAATCTCCTTTATCGTAATTGGGTGGATACTACGTTCGATTTCATCAATTAAATATACTCTGTCTTCATTTATTATGCCATTAAAAGCTGGTATATAGTCAATTAATCTTTTAGTCCCATCAGATTCCATACTAATAGAAAAATCTACGCCGACTCCTTTATCATTTAAATGAGTTGTTACTAATTTCTTTACATAAACTTCATTATTTTCATATACCAACGTAGCCTCTTCCCCTGTTTCTGAATGAGTTAGTACTGAAAGTAGATTGGGTTCTTTCTTTAGGTTTTCAATAATATTTTTAACTTTCTTTTTGTCTAAATTTTCGATTGTTTCCTCGACTTTCTTTTTTTCTACATTGAGTTGTGAAATGCCTGTACTAAGATTCGCAATTAAGTTATTTGCAAATTCTTTTAGATCAATATTTGAATCCAAAATATGTGCAATCCCTCCTGGTTTTGCATCAGGCTTAATGATAACGAGTGTTGTATGAAACCAACTGAACGCATTATCTACATCAATAAATTCTTCTTTATATTTTGAATTTAAAAAGGAGAGTAGAATTTCGTTTTTCTGCAATAATTTCTCTGCTAATACTTCGACAAATAGTTTATTTTTTTGATTATCAATATACCCATCAAAAAAAGTAATTGTTTGGAGGTCGTTCTCGTAACCTCTTTCAAAAATTAATACATCATCGTTTTTTTTACTTTCAAAAAGTGCTTCATACAATATTACATCGTTATCAAAAGTTAAAGTATAATAATAAACTTTATTTTTGGAGTAAAACTCAATAGCAAGTGAGATAGGAAGGCTTTCGTTATTATCGTTAAGCTTAAATTTGCTATCATTCAGACTGGAGTCTAATTTTCCATCTTCTATCATAGATTCTAAGAAGGCAATAGATTTTATCAAATTAGATTTACCTGAACCATTTGCCCCATAAATAGCACTTAACCTTAATATCTCAAATTCATTTTGTTTTACCTTATGATGAGGTAAACGCTGTGTTTTATTAGGTAACACGTTAAATTCAGTTTCTTCGTTAAAAGAGAGTAAATTTTTTGCTGTAAATCGTATTAACATTGCTTTTCCGTTAAAATTTAACGCTAAAGTACTGGATATTTTTTGATTTATCATGTAAGTCATACTTTTTTTGTTGTCAAGTGTGACTTTTTAACGGAATGGGTTTTTGGGATATCTTTTCGGTATCTCACTTACCCACTTGCTAATTGGGGCGCTCGGATTAAACTACTTTTATTTCAAAATAATTTTTGTTGTTGGACCACCAGAGAATTCGGTTGAATTATTGTATAGGAATTTGTCTATCTCAGTTATTTTACCACAGCATTGCGAAGTAAAGGTTTTAAAGGTAATTGCTAAGGTATCTGTATCTGAATTGCTAAGTTTTATATAGACATTAGCTGTAGGTGCTGGGTAAAAATAGACATCCAAGATACTATCAGATTGGGCTATTCCAGATGTTCTTACTGTATAGTCATAATAGGTAGTGTCATTCTTGTTTATCGAATAAAACTTTATTTTAGTCTTGTCGTAAACTTTTCTTAATCCAAAGACTAGGTTAAGACCATTTTGTTTACTTAAAAAACTAAATTGTCCAGAATAGGAACTCGATTGACAGTCTAAATTTCTACAAGGGTCGCAAGAATAAAGTCCCAAAGCAAGGGTAGCTAGGAGCAAAGGTGTTTTAATAGTCATAAAATTGATTTTTAGGTTTTCTGTTTTGCACAGGTAGGCAGTGAATAACGCCTTAAAAGTACCAAGCATTTTCTTGATTGCCAAATAGATTCTTTTTCCTTCTTATTTTGTTTTTACCAGAACATGATGCGTCAGCAATTTACCGATGTCTAATCCCTACGGGATAGGGTTGGGGGATGGCTACCGAGAGTTACCGATGTATAATCCCTCTGGGATAACCCTGACAACGGCTTTTTTGCCCTGTCAGGGTTGTGTTGTTATTATGGGGTACAAATATTAAAAAGCGTTACAAACGCAAGTCCATACCACGCCCGATTACAAATCGGAGTGAGCTGAACTTACTTCACATAGCCGTATTCCATCGCCATTTTTAGTAGGCTAACGACATTTTTAACGTCGAATTTTGCTAGTAAATTACTGCGATGGGTTTCTACTGTTTTTTCACTGATAAAGAGTTCGTTGGCAATTTCTCGGGTGGTTAGGCCCTTTGCAATCAGGTCTAAAATCTCTTTCTCTCTTCGGGTAAAACGGAGTTGGTAGATATTCTTTTCTTGCTGTTTCTGACGACTCAATCCGTTTACAATAACGTTCATCACCTCGGCACTTTGGTAAGTGCCGCCTTCGTGTACAATACGAATAGCTTTCAGTAATTCTTCTCTTCCTGTATTTTTGAGGATATAGCCCGAAGCTCCATTTTTGAGCATTTTCGTAATAAAACTTTCTTCGCTATACATCGAAATCGCAATTACTCGTACACTTGGATGTTCATCGCAAATGTATTTACAAATATCTAGTCCGCTTTCTTTTCCCAAATTAATGTCTAGGAGTACGACATTGACCGTATGTTCTTGTAACAAGGTAGCGACCTGATTTTTACTTTGAGCTTCTCCGATTACTTTAAACTCGCTT
>JARXAV010000330.1 GCA_029865665.1 Flectobacillus sp.
GCATTTAAGCACGCTACTGGTGAATTATCGCAGTTGTTAAGAGACATTGCCTTGGCAACAAAAGTCGTAAATCGGGAAGTTAACAAAGCAGGATTGGTAGATATTACGGGCGGAGCAGGTTCTGAAAATGTGCAGGGTGAAAGTCAACAAAAGTTGGATGTCATTGCTGATGTTCGTTTTATCCGTGCCTTAATCAATGGTGGTGAAGTGGCGGCCATTGTATCCGAAGAGAACGAAGACATTATTTATACAGGAAATAACAACGGAAAATACGTAGTAGCTATTGACCCTTTGGACGGCTCATCGAACATTGATGTAAATGTTTCTATTGGAACGATTTTCTCTATTTACCGAAGAATTACACCGATAGGCACAGAACCGACCATGTCCGATTTTTTACAAGGTGGACGTAAGCAAGTAGCAGCAGGATACATTCTTTTTGGCTCATCGACTATTTTAGTGTATGCCACAGGACACGGAGTTAATGGATTTACCTACGAGCATTCTTTAGGAGAGTTTTTTCTATCGCATCCTAATATGCAAATCCCTGTAAACGGAAGTATTTTCTCTTGTAACGAAGGAAACCTAAAAGACTTTCCTGAAGGGGTAAAAGACTATTTAACAGACTGCAAAACAAAGCGTTATGCAGCCCGCTATATTGGTTCGTTGGTAGGAGATTTTCACCGAAATTTACTAAAAGGTGGCATTTATTTATATCCTCCAACTAAGAAATCACCGAATGGAAAATTGCGTCTTTTGTACGAATGTTTCCCTTTAGCCTACCTAATCGAACAAGCTGGAGGACAAGCCTTTAGCAGTCAATATCACGATATTTTAGACATTATTCCAGAAAGTGTTCATCAGCGAATTCCGTTCTATGTTGGTTCACTGAACATGATGGACGAACTGTACGAAAAAATTCAATAGTCAAAACGAAATCCTGTTGGTGTGACCGACAGGATTTTTTTGTTTGGGAGTATTTGGATAAATTGCATAGCAATACTAACCTAAATAGCATTGCATAAACAGTCATTTAAATACAGCATAACAACTATGTCACAATTCATAAATTTAAACACCATAATCGGGAATGGCAAATCCTACCAAGTTCCCATTTTTCAAAGAGATTACTCTTGGGAAAAAGATGATTGGGAAGATTTATGGAATGACATTGAAGAAATTCCAAATGATAAAACACATTATCTAGGGTATCTAGTTTTACAAAATAATAGAGAGGAAGAAGACTCATTTTGGGTAATTGACGGACAACAAAGGCTTACAACCCTTTCAATTATAGCCTTAGCAGTTACAGCACTTTTTAAAAAATGGTCAAATGAAAATATTGATGCTGAAGATAATAAAATTAGATTTGATAAAATTACCGAACGCTATTTAGGTAATTTTTCTACTTCTAAGCTTTCTATAAGTCCAAAGCTTACTTTAAATAGAAACAACGATGATTATTATAAAAGCTGGTTGCTCAAATTGCGACAGCCTGCTTCACTGTCAAGGCTAAAACCCTCTCAAAGGTTAATGCAAAAAGCCTTCAACTATTTTTTTGAACAGATTGAAGAAAAATTCAAGACGAATAAATCAGGAGCAGATCTTGCTGACTTCCTCGAAAAAATAGTTGGAAATGGAATCATCTTTACCCAAATTATTGTAACAAATGACCTAGATGCTTTCAAAGTATTTGAAACATTAAACGCAAGAGGAGTTAAACTTTCTACTGCTGACTTATTAAAAAACTATCTGTTTAAATTAACGCATAATTTGGGAGAATTAGACTTGGAAGAAGCAGAAAGACGTTGGCTTAATATTTCAGATACAATTAGGGGGAACGATCTAACTACGTTTATACGTCACTTTTGGAATAGCAAATATAAGTTAGAGCGACAGCCAACCCTTTTTAAAGCCATAAAACGAGAAATTAAAACAGCAGAATTAGCATTTGATTTTTTGAATAATTTGGAAACTACAAGCCTTTTTTATACCGCTTTTAATAATCCAAACGATGAAATTTGGAATAAAGAGGAGAGAAATTGGCTAAAAGTATTGGTACTACTTAATGTATCAACTTGCTATTCATTAATGCTCGCTGCTCTTGAAAACTTACCTCGTGGAGACTTCAAAACATTACTCAGAGAACTTGCTGCCATTACTTTTAGGTACAATTTAGGGGATTTAAACCCAAATGAAGCCGAAAGAATATTTAGTAAAGTGGCTAACGAAATTGCCAAAAAACAACTAGTTACTGTTAAAGAGGTAGTATTATCGTTGAAAAGCATTTATGTATCCGATGATAACTTTGAGCAAGCCTTTTCAACGGTAATTATTAATACAAGAAGAAAAAAAGAGTTGGTCAAGTATATTCTGGTTAGTATTGAAAATCAAATAGCGAATAAGGACTATCAACCAGAAGATGCAGTATCCACGATAGAACATATCTTGCCTGAAAATCCTGGAAGCTTGTGGGATGATAAATTTCCAGTAGATATCCAAGACGACTATATATTCAGATTAGGTAACTATTCACTACTGGAAAAAGGCATCAATAATAAATTAGGGAGTAATCTACCCTTTACGAGTAAATTAGACGAGTACAAAAAATCATCTTATTTATTGTCTAGTAAATGGTGTAATTACGATGATTTCTCACCAAAGGAAATTGCGTTGAGACAAGAAAAGATGGCACAAGTAGCCAAAGGAATTTGGAGAAGTGCGTACATAAATTCACTCGTATAAATCTTCACATTCTTTATCCTATTTTCGGAATGTGAATGTTAATCTTTTGGAGTCTGTCAACCTAAAGGAAGTTTTGCTCCTCCATTTCGTATATTCCACAAAAAGCCCTCACCGAAGCGAAGGCTTTTTGTGGATTAGCTTATTCGATTAATTCAAAAAAAACTGACATTGTAAACTGGCTAAATCTTCGCTTGCTTTGTCTAAGGCAGCATCAAATTGAGTTTTAACCTGTTTCGATATTCCCTCTAATTGGCGGTAATATGCAATGCCATTTTCCATGTTTTTATAAAACTCGTTAAGATATTTTTTACGTTTTGCATCTACTAAACTTCCTGCATCTTTGGCAACTTGCTCTGCTAAGTAATTGATATATAGCTTCAACTCAGCAATAAATACGTGCGGACGGGTATCGTTGGTTAAGTCATGATTTCTACCATAAATATAATCAACCATCGTTTGCAGACTGACGATATTCGAGAAATTGGCAATATTTGGCCCCGGGCAAATGGTTACCGCTTCTAGCTTTTTCAAGAAAGGCACTTTATACACCTTCGAAGCCGCATTACTCAAACCAATACATAAACATTCTTTATCTTGTACCTCTGCCACTTGTTCTTTAAACTGCTTTTCGGGCAAATCCAAGGATTTTAACTGGTCGATTTTCTGTTTCTGATACTTCTGCGAAGCCGTACAAATGGGTTCTGTTGTAAATTCGGTATTGAACGCCAAATGCTTTTCGGTACAAGGACTCCCTGGTTTTCCATTCAGAATACGCACTTGCTTTTCTAAATCTGAACTTGTGCCTTTTAAGTAATGAAAACGAACTCCCAATGGCGAATTATTACTCAATACAATATCACTTTCTTTGGCTTTTGCCAACAAATCCAAGGTATCGCTGTCAACGGTAGTAGCCTCTGGAACAAGTAAGAATGGTGTTCCCCAACCTGTGCCTTGTACTCCATAATGTTGCTGAATAAATTGGTCCTCTTCTGCTGTACCAATTCCGCCCTGTGCCGTAATTCGCACGGGGTGAGGTTGGTCAAACCCTGCTTTTCCTTTTGCTTTCAAGGCTTGGTTATAAATTTCAAAAATAGAAGCGATTAACTCCTCTTTTTTGGCTTTAAACTCTTCTAAAATTGGCCCCATTAAGTAGCCATCGGTTGCAAAAGCATGACCCCCACAGTTTAAACCCGACTCAATTCTGAATTCACTTACCCAAATGCCTTTCTTAGCAAGGTATTTTCCTTGTACCAAAGCAGAACGGTAATCGCTTACTTTGATGACAATTTTTTTCTTGAATACACCCTGATTATCCGCATCAAACTGGTCGCATTTTTCAAGGTAGTTATACAAACGTGGATTCAACCCTGCTGAAAAAATAATCGAAGAGTTCGTCAAATCGCTTTTTACATACCCCCTCAAAGCTGCTACCGCATCCGAGCCGTCTTCTATCGGCTGACCTTCTTTATCCAAACGATTGCCGTCTAATTTGGTCATGATGTTTACATCAATGCTACCTGCTACCAGTTGTGATTTCAAATATTCTTCCATGATGGTTTTTGAAGCCCCATTTTCTGAAGACATTACTTCTTGATAAATCTTTTTAAGATTACTCGTATCGGGTAACATTTCAAAGTATTTAACCAACTCTGAACCAACTTCAAAAGCCGAATTTTTCATTTTCTCGACCTGCCCCTGCACAATTTTATTCACCAAATTCAAATAATCAGTGATTCGTTTGGCACGAGAATCTTCTTCATTTGCTAAAATGGGTTGATACGCCTCTTGAATTGTGGGATAATAATAACGTCGCATCATTTCAATTAGGTTATCTTCCACAATGGAAAGTACCGACGAAATGCCAAACCTCGCTACTTTGATAGGAGAATCAATGGTGTATGCCAATCCCATGACAGGGATATAAAAAGTATGTTCTGAGTGATTATCCATATAAATATCAATTAATGAATGTTGTCGCTTCTATTATTCAACAAATTAAGCCATTAATGTTATGCCGTTTACTGACATTAATTCTATCTACTATTGACAATTATCAATACATACTTTTAGCTACACCCCAATCGCATAAATTAGAACAATTCTTCACAATCGTACGCTAGCCGACGTATGATTGAAATAATGTGTTTAGGTGGAATTAAATAATCGGACACCACCGTTAGAGCATTATTAAAATCCGTAAAATTGATTTTAAAACTATTTACGCCAATGCTACGTAGCGAATCCCAAAGTGCTTGAATACCCAAAGGAGAAGTAATGTTAGTTTTGAATGTGAGCGTTGCCATATAAAACGGTTTATTTGATTTAAAATTGAAAGCCTAAAAATGATTACTGAAACCTTTGCTTACTTATCAGTTTCAACTACAATATTGAGTACACACGATACTGTAACTTCATTTGGTAATACTTATCTCATAGTGTGCTATCAGGGTTCGGTTATTATTTAATACTAAAGAATAGTTTCCATAAAATGTGGCTATTACTAATTGCGTTGTACTGAATTAACCAATTAATTACTCAAGAATAACTTATTACTAGACGTATCTGGAACTTTTTTCCTATCAGATTCTGAACTACTCACCCCCTTTCTCCTACCTCCTTTTTGCCGTTTTCAATGGTTCTTTCATTTTCTTAACGAATCAAAATTAGATTTTATTTAGACTAATTCCAAATAATTATTCATTTTTATTTGGAATTAGTCTAAATAGATACAAACTTTGCATCATCAAACTAACACAGTTATACATAAACAACATGAAACAATTATTCACCAGCTTATTACTTTTATTATCCCTTGTCAGCTTCGCTCAGTCGGGCAGCATTTCAGGAAATGTATTCACCTCCGACGGCAAAGCAGCCCAATTTGTCAATGTCATTTTAAAAGGGACAAACAAGGGTACTGTTGCCGATAAAGAGGGGAAATATGAATTCAAGGCACTCAAGGCGGGTACTTACACAGTTCAAGCAAGTTTTGTAGGATTAAAAACAGAAACGAAAAAGGTAACTCTACTCGAAAATGCTACCATCACCCTTGA
This sequence comes from Flectobacillus sp., assembly GCA_029865665.1. The sequence goes on from JARXAV010000330.1 coordinate 5,799, forward strand.
TTTTGACCTCAGCATTAATGCCAAAGAATTAGAAGAAGTAGTCGTTACCAGTAATCCGAGTAAATATGTGACCGATTACCCTTCGATTTCACTCCGCTTAAAAACGCCCTTACTGGAACTACCTCAAAATATTCAGGTCGTAACGGCTCAAACCTTAAAAGACCAGCAGATTTTTGATATGTCGGAAGGAGTTACTCGGAATGTGAGTGGAGCTTCTCGTTCGGAACATTGGGAAACATACAGTCGTATTGTGATGCGTGGGTCGAGAATTGCCGCTTTCAGAAATGGGATGAACGTAACCGAAGTATGGGGGCCACTCACCGAAGACATGAGTATGGTCGAACGCATTGAAATTGTGAAAGGGCCAGCAGGTTTTATGCTTGCAAGTGGCGAACCAAGCGGCTTTTATAATGTGGTAACGAAAAAACCAACAGGGCTCACCAAATCAGAAATTGGTATGACCGTAGGGAGTTTTGGAACCTACCGAAGTACCGCAGATTTTGACGGTAAATTAAGCAAAGACGGTAAAATTCTGTATCGCCTCAACGTAATGGGACAAATGAAAGGTACACACCGTGATTTTGAATATAACAATCGGGTGTCGGTTGCTCCCGTTGTGAAGTACCAAATTAACCCAAGCACTTCATTAACAGCAGAATACACCTACCAAGGAGTTGAGATGTCGCCGATTGGTTCAGCTTATGCTTTCTCGGCAAAGGGTATTAGTGATTTACCCTATAATTTCACCACCTTAGAAGCGAATCTTAAACCTACTACCATCAAAGACCAATCGTTATTTGTAACCCTTTCGCACAGCATTAATGCCAATTGGAAGTTTACAGGTCAACTAGCCTATTTGCATTACGACCAAGTGGGACAAAGTCTTTGGGCATCGGGCTTTAGTGGTGATACCTTAAAAAGAACCACGTCAATCTGGGATATTTTAGGGACAACCAAAGTAGGGCAATTCTTCTTAAATGGCGATGTACAAACAGGAAGTATCAAACACCGTATTTTAGCAGGATTAGATATGGGCAATAAAGACTATTATCATGATTGGTCACAAAGCGGAAAAATTGGAAATCTAAACGTTTATAATCCTGTTTATGGACAAATAGCAGCCAAAGATTACCCCAAATTTGACCGTAGTTTAGACATTCGTGAGCGTGGTATTCATTATAACAATAGCTATACAGCATTGTATGCTCAAGATGAAATCAGATTATTGAACGATAAACTACGATTTACGTTGGCAGGACGCTATACTACCACCAACGACCAAGACCCTTATTCGGGTACTGTTAAAGCAGAGAAATTTACACCTAGAATTGGGCTTAGCTATTCAGTAAATAAAAATACCAGTGTGTATGCAGTCTATGACGAAGCCTTTATTCCGCAAGCAGGAGGCACGTTTGAAGGAAAGAAATTTGACCCTGTTATTGGCGATAATAAGGAAATTGGCATCAAAAGAGAATGGTTAAACGGGCGTTGGAATGCTTCCGTGGCAGCTTATCGCATTACAAAAAATAACGTATTGACAGATGATCCTAACCACCAATTTTTCTCTATCCAATTGGGACAAACACAAACACAGGGTATTGAATTTGATGTACGTGGGCAACTGTTGGAAGGCTTAGAATTGACCATGAACTATGCCATTACCGATGCGAAAGTAACCAAAGACACGGACGGTTCTCAGGTAAGCAGACAAGTGCCAGGCACTGATAAGTATATTTTTAATACGTGGTTAAACTATCGTTTCCAATCGGGACAAGTAAAAGGATTAGGTTTATCCTTTGG
>JARXAV010000053.1 GCA_029865665.1 Flectobacillus sp.
AAACTTTCCTGTTAATGCCATTCAATTTTGCTTAGAATACGGAGGAATTGATATTAATAAGCTTGATGCTATCGTCTTTTACGACAAACCTTTATTAAAGTTCGAACGACTCCTTGAGACATATTATGCTTTTGTACCGAAAGGACTAAGGTCGTTTATTACGTCCATGCCCGTTTGGATTAAAGAGAAGATGTTCCTCAAACGCATCATCAAAGAAGAATTAGAAAGTATTGGTTTTGATGCTAAGAAGTCAGCAGCGAAAATGCTATTCCCCGAACATCACCTTTCTCATGCGGCTAGTGCGTATTATCCATCACCTTACGATAAAGCTGCTATCTTGACCATCGATGGAGTTGGTGAATGGGCTACAGCATCTATCTGTTTGGGCGAAGGAAAGGACATTAGCATTCTGAAAGAACTTCGTTTCCCGCATTCCTTAGGGCTATTGTATTCTGCGTTTACGTACTTTTTAGGCTTCCGAGTAAACTCAGGCGAATATAAACTAATGGGACTTGCCCCTTATGGAAACCCTGATTCGCCAGAGGTAACAAAGTACATTGACCTCATTAAGAAGCATTTAGTAAGTATCAAAGAGGACGGTTCTATCTGGCTAGACCAAGACTATTTTGACTATGCCACAGGTTTAAAAATGGTCAATGAAAGCAAATGGGAAGCCTTATTTGGGATGAAAACCCGCAAACCCGAAGATGCTTTGGAAACTCATCATTGTAATTTGGGACTAGCGATTCAGATTTTAACAGAAGAAGTAGTTGTGATGATGGCGAAAGAAGCCAAACGCCTTACAGGTGCTTCATACCTTTGTTTGGCTGGTGGTGTCGCATTGAACTGTGTGTCTAACGGGAAACTACAAAAATCAGGTGTCTTTGACGATATATTTATCCAACCTGCTGCAGGGGATGCTGGTGGAGCATTAGGGGCTGCATTGGCTGCTCACTATATCTACTATGCCAAAGAGCGTGTGGTTGATTACAAGACTGATGCAATGAGTGGTTCGTATTTAGGATCAACATTCTCGGATTTAGACGTTGAACTTGTTGCTAAAAAATACAAAGCCGTTTATCATAAATTCGATAATTTTGAAGAATTAGCTGAAAAAACAGCTGCTTTACTTGCATCCGAAAACGTTGTTGGATGGGTACAAGGAAGAATGGAGTTTGGCCCAAGAGCGTTAGGAGGAAGAAGTATTTTAGGTGATCCACGCAGTGAGGCCATGCAGAAAAAGCTAAACCTCAAAATTAAGTACAGAGAATCGTTTAGACCTTTTGCTCCTTCTGTAATGGAAGAATGTGTTGGCGATTATTTTGAATATGAAGGTCGTTCGCCTTATATGCTATTGGTACATCCAGTGAAGGAAGCCATCCGTAAATCCTTACCAGCAGATTATGCCGATTTTGACTTGAGAAACAAACTCTATCATGTTCGTTCTGAATTGCCATCAATTACCCATATTGATTTCTCTGCAAGAATTCAGACCGTTCAAAAAGATACGAACCCGAGGTACTGGACGTTAATTAATGCCTTCAAAAAATTAACAGGATATGGTGTTGTAGTAAATACCAGCTTCAATGTAAGAGGTGAACCTATTGTATGTACTCCAAATGACTCTTATCGTTGTTTTATGCGTACAGAAATGGACTATCTTGTAGTAGGTAATTATCTTTTTAGTAAAGTAGAACAACCTGAATGGCAGGAAAAAGATAACTGGCAAGAGGAGTTTGTCTTAGATTAAGAGGTAATTCTATCATAGGCAAACCAACAAATAGCAATATCTATCAAAACATAAAACGAATTTTAAAATGGATTTTATTAAAGACTTATTCTCCTTTATGACGGAGAGAAAAAAATGGTGGTTAATGCCCATTATTCTAATATTATTACTGGTCGGAATAATCGTAGTAATTGGTGGTGGCTCTGCAATTGCACCGTTTATCTATACGTTATTCTAGTTAAAACGTGGGGTAAGTTTAGAATCGTTCAAGTTCTCAGAAGTACTAATCAGAGAAATTACATCACCTGTAGCATAACTGAAAATACTTCGGATTCCGATAATCTAATAAACTTACCCTACACCAAAATCAACAACAAAAATATGAAAAATGAAAAAGTGAAGGCACTCGAAGCTCAACTGGCTATTGTAGTTGGTTTTGGGCTAATAGCCTATTACTCAAAAAATACGTACTTCCTACAAGGAGTTCTATTACTTGGCTTAGCATTTTTGTTATTTCCCTCACTAGGAAATCTAGTTGCTAAAGGTTGGTTCAAATTGGCAGAGTTGATTGGAGGCGTAATGTCAAAAGTGTTACTTTCAGTTGTCTTCTTTGTGTTCTTGTTACCTGTGGCAAGTTTAGCGAAATTATTTAGTAGAAACCTATTGGGTTTAAAAGACCCTGGAACCTCTAATTATACTGAACGGAATCAAAAATATAGTAGTAAAGATTTAGAGCATATTTGGTAGGTAAGTGATAATGTTAAATTTTGAATGATGAATTTTGGATTTGACATGTTATGAACATTCAACAAAAAAATCCCGCAGAAATCACTTTCTGCGGGATTTTTTTGTAAGAGACTGATCTTTATTTCTTCAACCCTTTTACAAACGTTTCGGCGATGATTTTATGAGCCATTGGGTTCGGATGATTATCGTAAATAGCAGAATCTATTGGACTGTTTTTACCCCAGTGGACATATTTTGAATACTTTTCATTCGCCTTGATTCCTACTCTCAGTACCGAATCGGCATCAATAAAAAGAACTTCTTTCGCAAGAGATGGTAAAGAAGTATTAAATCGTTTTCTATCATAATGATTCGTCATTCGCTCTTCATCCGTGTAGCCAAAACCACCAATATTGATTACAACTAGTTTAACTCCATTGTCCTTACAAAGTTTATGAATTCGCTGATACACATATTGTTCGATTTTCTTATTATCTGGTTCAGAACTTGGTACAATTCCTAAACGCATCCCCAATAAGAAACTTTGCTTTTTCCACGTATCCACTAACATTGGCACTCCCACCTTAAAAAAGAATGAAACCTTGTCTGAAAACGAAACAGGACTTGTTTTGAACAGCCTATTCGCAGGATTATACAAGGAAGAACGGAAGTATGGAAGATGTAACGCCAATTCTTGCTTATCATTTCCTGTAAAAAAAGGATAAGGCATTTCGCCATAAATAGTCGGATAGAACATAAATCTTGCTCTATCTGCCAACCAAGGAGAATACTGTACAGATAAAACCTTAGGATGATATTTTACGATATTTCTTTCTGCCAAAATCAACATCTGAGCTAGTCCATAGGCATCAACCCCACAATTGAGAGGTGTATAGTGCAGGCTATCTGCTACTAAAGATGCATAATTTTGTTCGGCTAACACATAATCCCCCCACGTAAATGAACAACCCAAAAACATCATTAAACTATCTCGCTCTGCCTTCTGACTTGACACAGGAACACGGTATCCATTCGCATCAAGTTTTATCGGTACTTCGATTTTGGAATTAGAAAGTGCATAAACAGTCTTTCCATCGCCATTAGGCACACCACGATGTCCGAGCGTATCATCTGCCATAAATACATCACCAAGTACTCCTGTATTATTTTTGTAGTGCGTATACAATTTGTCAATTGCCCTTAAACTACGATATGCTTCTTTAACTATGAAAAAGGTCAACAACAACCCAATTACAAAGCTAACAGAGGGAATCACTTTTTTGAATGTATTTCCATCCCAGTATTTCTTGTAGGTAATTGACAGAAAAAAAAGCAGGGCAATTAACATTCCAATCGCATCGCAAAGTACCTGAACCCAAACTATTTCGATATGAATTCGACTGAACATAGCATGTCCGAGCAACCATTCAACACACTTTGGTATCTGATAAAAAAAGATGAGAATGAGCAGGATAATGAATGTAAATTTGAGATTTTTCATAAATAGTGTTCAATCGATTTTTTGATAATAAATATACTTTGTTGAGACTTCTATAGCGATAAAATTAAACAAACCTCTTTCATAATAAGTAGAAAGAATACAAAAGTACAACGGATTTACGTTTTGATAACTAGAAAAATATAATTTTAGACCACCAACAGACAGATTAAAAGTCGGAATAGTTGAAAATAATGTATTTCTAAATCAGGTTGTTTGAATTTATAGCAGAAACATACCAAAAATGGCGAGAGATAATTCCCCCGCCATTATAGCACTACATCGATTAAACCTGAATCTTTTGAAGCATTATACAGTACCTTCTACTCGCTTTGAAGCATCTATTTTGAACCAAAGCAATCCTCCAATAATCACGAGAATTCCAATCAGTTGAACGGGTAAGTTATAACTTCCCGTAGCATGAAGAATATATCCAAAGGCCGTTGCCATGATGGCTGATCCTAATTGCCCTGCCAGTCCCATAGTACCAGAAATTGAACCTGCGTGTTCGCCACCAATATCAGTTGCAACAGCCCAAGCAACAGGAAGCGTAAAGTCTTTAAAGGCTAAGCCGAGCGATAACATAATAATTGCATAGGTATTATCTTGAATAAGTGACCCTAGAATCATACAAATACCTGCCATCACTAAACCAAGCATACCCACATAACGGCGACCTAACTTTACCCCGATACGTTTGGTTAAATAATCCGTTGAAAAACCGCCTATCAGACAGCCAACTGCACCAAATACAAATGGTAAAGAGACCATCCAACCTAATTCTGCTTTGGCAATTCCTCGTCCATTTTGTAAGTATTTAGGCATCCAAGACATATAAAAATAAGCCCCATATAACAAGAAATGATACATTCCCATCAAAGCCCATAAGTTACCGTCTCTCAAAACTGCCTTCCATGATAACAAGGCATGAGCCGTTGACTTCAAGGTTCGTCCTCCTTCAATTTCTTGAATTTCAGCAGTGGTTATCCCTTTCATATCTTTAGGTTCGTCTCTAAACCAGATATACCAGCCCAAAGCCCAAGCAAGACCTAGTCCTCCAAAAATATAAAAAACGGTTCTCCAACCAAATTCCTCTGCAAGGTATAGCGATAAAAAAGGAGCTAAAGCACCTCCAAGACGACTCCCCATCCAAACAACGGATTGGACTCTTCCTCTTTCAACCAAAGGAAACCAGCGAGCAATGGCCACAGATGCCGTCGGAAAAGCACCCGCTTCACCTGCACCAAACAAGAAACGAACAATTACTAGGAAATAAAAACCAGAAGCAAAACCTGTTAGAATGGTAAAAATAGACCACCAAATCACGATTCGGAATAACGTAATTTTAGGACCATATTTATCTACCAACATTCCCGTTGGGATTTCAAAAGCCCCATAAGCAAGTGAAAAGGCTGATAATACAAGTCCCCATTGCTTGTCAGACAAGCCTAGTTCATCCGTAATATCATTACCAATGACAGATAATGAGTTACGATCAAGATAGGTAATGATGGCAAAAATCACAAATACCAGCAATACTTGAAAACGTTTTTTCATAAGTTGTACACTCTTATTCAGAGTCTTAAATAATTATTTTGAGAATAGTGAACACAGAGTACAAGACTCAAGATTTATAACGAAATGATAATAATAGCCCTGCGAAAATTAAGGCAATCCCCACGATACTTTGTAGGGTATAAACTTCATGAAATAAGAAATAACCGATAATCAGAGCGTAAATCACCTCACTGTAACGTAAAATGGCCAAGAAACTCACATCATCGCTCGGTTCTTGAATGGCTTTTGTAAAGAAATTTTGTGCTACAAAACCTACTAATCCGATTGCTAATAACCATAGCCATTCAGTACCTACTGGGGTTTTCCAGTCTTGAAAAGCGACAATTCCACTACCAAGGGCTGAGATAAACATAAAGTAATGTAGAATCACCAAATGATGATCGTCGTCCCCTATTTTACGAATTACAATCACAAGTAGCCCTCCCAATACTGCCGAAAATAGCCCTATCCCTGCATCAAATAACCCAATTCGACTATCAAAACCCTTTAGTAACAAAATGCCTACAAACGAGATAAAAAAGAAAAACCATTGTAGGCCGCTTATTTTCTCTTTTAGGAATATGACGGCGAAAATAGCGGTAAAAATGGGAGATAAATATTTAAACGCAACGGATGAACCAAAAGGAATACGGGTTAAAATATAGAAAAAAGAAAACATACCCGCCGAACCAATTATACCTCTGAATATCAGCATCTTAATATTTTTACCCCTCAACGAAATACCTTGATTGAGTAAGTAAGCGACACTCATTACCCAGCCGATAACTGATCGAAAAAAGATATGTTGAAAGCTATCAAATTGCGGCAAAAACTTAACTAACGATTGCATCGTTGTGAAACATAATGTACTTACAAGCATAAATTGCACACTCTTTGATAGCTTATTCTCTTTCATAAGACTTTACTGTTTTTAAGGTTTTGAATTAAAAGGTCAATAATATACGTAACCCTCCATAATTTTACGAGCGGTTCTGAGCGTCCCTGCTTTTTTAAGCTGATAACTGCCATTCTTATTTTCCATTTCAATCGAAATTTCAATCACCCCAGCAGGATGTTCAATAATGACGATTTCCTCCGATTTCCCATTTTCTTTACCTACTTCCGAAGCTACTGTACCTTTCATTTTTAGAGCCGTAGCAATACAAATTCCACCAGAAACGGCATGACTTGGATGCAAGGTTTTGGGAGTCAGATAGCGAGACTGAATATGATGTCCATCCTTTTGAGGACTAGAGAGTATTCCAATTTTGGGTAAAACACTATCGCTCACATCACCCATACCTGCTCTTCGTCCTGCTTCAATTCTAATTTTCTCTAAGCGTTTCATCAACGTTTTTTCTCGCTTAAAAAAGTTTTCATCTTCCGCTCCTGTCATGCCTAAATCACTGGCTTTCAGCAAGACCATCAAACTTCCAACATCTAAAATGGACACATCAATGCTATCTATTTGTTCTTTCAGTTTACCCGTCGGCAATAATTTACCCGTTTTACCTCCTACCTGATCAAACAAATTCATCACAATCGGAGCAGCAGTCCCAGGTACACCATCAATTTGAGCATTTCCTTCATAAACCACATGACCATTCGGAGTTTGAACTACCTCCTCAATCAGGGCATTGGTATTGATATTATAAACCATCACTTTCGTTACAGGACTCGTTACCTTAACCCAGCCTTTTTCAATGGCAAATGGGGCAACTCCTGCCATCATATTTCCGCATGGAGGTAGGGTATCTACAATAGGATTTTCAATATCAATTTGTGCAAAAAGATAATCAACATCCACCCCTTTTCTGGTAGATGGTTTTGCCATCACTACTTTACTCGTCACGGTAACTGTTCCACCCAATCCATCTATTTGTTTCGCATCGGGCGAACCCATAATTTTCAATAAAATTGCATCCCTTTCAGTACGATTACTTGGTAAATCCCGTAAATCTAAAAAAGGTCCTTTCGACGTACCTCCACGCATATAAGTACAGAGAATACGCTTTTTTTCACGGTTTTCTTGTCTAGTTATTTCATCCGAATTCGTTTTCGGTAAACCAACAGGCTGCTGAGCCTTACATGAAAACAGTAAAAAACTAGCCACTATTCCTGTCGCAAAATAGTTTTTCATTACGTTATTCATACGATTTAACATTTATTTTGTCGCTCTTATTCTCCTATAAAATAGCCAACGATAAGTTAGATACCCTTGCTTGCACTGTAGCCTGCTTCTCTACCAAATAAAGCACCAGACGTTAGTCCCGAACCACCAGGATATCCATGAAAGAACACCCCTCCTACCATTTCGCCGCAGGCATAAAGTCCTTTGATGGGTTCTCCGTTTTCATTCAAAACCTCCGCATTTTTACTGGTACGTACACCTCCATACGTAAAAGTAATTCCACTGGTTACAGGATATGCTTTGAAAGGAGGAGTGTCTAAACAATTAGCCCAGTTGGTTTTATTCAACTCCAATCCTGTTGTCGTTTTCCCATCTTTCAAGGTTGGGTCAAAACCAATATCTTGACTAGCTTTCGTGGATTCATTGTATTCCTGAATGGTCTTCAAAGCTGCTTCTTTATCAATCCCATCTAACTTGGCTACAAGTTCCTCTAAGGTATCAGCTTCGATAACAGTTGCATAACGGAAACGGTATTCAGCATACAAATAGGGTGCGACTTTCTCATCAAAAATTTGCCAAGCATGGCTATTCGGTTGTTCCAATACAGCCTTTCCAAACTGAGCATACGTATAATTTCGCATATCTAAACCTTCATCTACAAAACGCTGCCCATCTTCATTCAACATGATACCGTATAGATAAGAAATTTTTCGGTAATGTTTTCGTTCGTTAAAAGGCAATTCAAGATTTCCATAATCGGGCATATTTTTATCCATCGGAACGGCATGACACCCGCCAAAAAATCCGTGCAGAGCAGCACCCAAGCTAGTTGCCATTTCGAGTCCTTTACCCATGTTGTGGCGAGTCCCTCTCACTTTAGCAACACCCCACTGTTCTCCTAAATATTGCTCTCTCAATTGTTTATTTGCTTCAAAACCTCCACACCCTAAAATCACTGCTTTACAAGGCAATACAGTTGACACACCATCTTTTACACATTTCACTCCCGTAATCTGCCCATTTTCTTGAATAATTTCTTCTGCCGCACAATTATAATAAATCGTTCCTCCAAGACGTAGAAATTCTCTCATTTCGGCCTGTACTAAGCCATCTCCTTCTCCTTCAACGTCCAATGCTAAACCACCCCAAAAGGTATGAATTCCATTTTTCACAAAACTCTGACGGGCATAACTTGGATCAAACTTCACATGATGACTTCCTAACCATTGCAATACGCTCAAACTGTTATCAACCAAGTATTGTTGTAATTCAGTAATTGGTTCTCCTTCGTTAAAATGCTTTAAATCACCTAGAAATTTATCTTTTGAATAAGCCCCAAAATTCGTTTTGGGAAGTCGCTCATCGTCCAAATCACGAATCAACGGTTTTAAATCGTCAAACGATTCAAAGGCAAAACGCATTGCACCAGCGGTATAACGACTATTGCCGCCCCACTCATGTTCGTTTGCAATTTCAATCATTAATACACTTGCTCCTTTTTCAAGAGCGGCAATGCCTGCACATAAGGCAGCATTACCTGAGCCAATGATAATTATATCTGCCATAGTTTGTTGAAGATAAGTATAAAGGCTGTATGAAAAGCATTCTGTATCAAGTCAAAATCACTAAATACTTAATGACATCTATTTTTCATACAGCCTTTGAAGAATGATAAATTTAGAATTTATAATTCACAGAGAAGTTTAAGAATCTACCTTGAGTACCAAACTGATTAGTACGACGAGAGAAAATTACTTCGTTAGTAGTTTGTGGTACCTGTAATAAATCTGGATAAATATCAAAGACGTTATTAGCACCTGCTGTAAGTGAGAATTTGCTCGTCAAGCGATAAGTTACAGATAAATCAAATAAGGTTTTTGAAGAAAACACTTGATAATTAGGAACAGAAGGATCTGTTGGTGCAACTGCTAAGGTTGCCAAAGGATCTGAAACTTCTCCAAAATTAGAAACTCTCGTCATGAAAGAGAATTTACTCAAATCAAGCGTAGCAGAAGCAATCAGTTTATCTTTTGGAAGACCATCTGTAATATACAACGCTGCTACTTTGTCCGCTACCACTACACCTGTGCTAGTCGTTCTGGTATTACGCAAGGTAGTCACCATTGACGAGTACGCAGCATTCAAGGTTAATTTATGACCTGAGCCAAATTTTGTCCAATAATTTGCTACAATTTCCAATCCGTTAGTACGTGTATCTATTGCATTCACAAATACGTTCGCTGTTTGTGGGAAGCCCGCCGCTTTGAAAGCTGGGATTTTTGACACATCAATATTACCCGATAACATAATCCGATTATCAACATCTATTTGATATAAATCGGCCGTTAACGTAAAGTGGTCGCCAATTTTTGAAGTAATCCCTAATGAATAATCAAGAGATGTTTCTTTCTTTAGTCCATCTACTCCAATTAACTTAGCTAATTCTGAAGTAGATGGAATGATTGGGTTAATGATTGAGTTTCCTGCATTATCAAACGAGATATTTACAAAATTACTATAATGCGATTGTACCATTGACGGAGCTCTAAACCCACGGCTCACAGAAGCACGAACCGAGAATGGCTCTGCGATACGTAAACGAGTATTGAATTTATAAGAGAAATCTGAACCAAAATCGCTGTAATTCTCAAAACGGATAGCAGAACCCAATAAGAAGTTTTTCGTAATATCGCTTTCTCCTTCCAAATAAAGACCAATGTTTGTTCTGTTCCAACTTCCAGCAGTAGCAGGACTAAAACCTTCACGACCACTAGAACCTACGTCTTTTGTTGCTTTCAAAGGCCCAGCAATCCAAGAGGCTTCATCACCTGCTGTTTGC
>JARXAV010000255.1 GCA_029865665.1 Flectobacillus sp.
AGTTGAGGTTATGATCAATTAAAAAATAATGAAGCTCCCAGTAGAGCATCTGATTTAGAGAGTTTTTTTCTGCTGGAATATTTTTTAGGGCATTTATCCATTCTTGGCTCGGTTGGTATGCTTTCAATTTTTCTTGAATCGTATCTTTGAATAATGCCTTTACTTCTTCTAAATCTAGCCATTCAAAATAACCCTGCATTCGTTCTACCTTCGATTTGTCTAAGTTTTTTGTAGCCTTTTGAATGCGACGAACTATTCCAAACCGACTGGGAAAGAGTGCAATGAGTTTTTTAAAACCTTGTTTTGTCCACGATGGTAGGCGTTGTATCGTTGATTCGTATGCCAATGCTTGATGTCGCCTATAACCTGAAAACAAATCGTCTCCCCCTGTGCCACCCAATAAAACGCTTATGCCTTCTTGTTTGGCAACTTTGCTAATATTCAAGACGTGTAGTGGGGCAATGTCAGCTTGAGGTTCGTCTAAGTGATAAATCATTTTGTCAAAATCTGCTATCATATTTGGTTTAGCCTCCACAATTTTCAACTCTACGTTTAAATGTTGGGCTACGAGTTTGGCATAGTGCAAATCGTCTTCAAATCCCTCCCCCTTGCTATTTCCTGTATCAATTGTGAAGCAGTTTAAGGGCTTATTCGGGAAAGCCCGTCTAGCCATAGCCACCACCGCACTAGAATCTAGTCCTCCTGATAAGAAAAAACCGAGTGGTACATCCGCCAGTAATTGACGTTTTACCGCCTTAAAAAGTAAGTCATCTAATTCATTGATGAGTTCTTCTTCCGATTTAGTTGAGTAAATACCCGTAAAAGGTAAATCGTAATAAGGTGTAGGCTCGATAGGTTCGGAAGTGGCTAACCAATCCTGAATTTTTATCTTGATATAATGGCCAGCAAGCAATTTTTTGACCTGTTTCAAAGGCGTTTTTTCTGCTGGGGAATAGAGAAAATGAATATAATTGAGGATTCCCTCATAGTCGAGCGTTTTTTCAAAGGACTTAATTTTTGTAAAAGCTTTTATCTCCGATGCAAAGGCAAAACAAGTGTCATCCTGATAGAGATAGAGGGGTTTGACCCCGAAAGGATCACGAGCAATTACTAATTCATCCGTTTGGTTATCATAAATTGCCAAAGAAAAAATGCCGTTTAACTGATTGAACACCTCAACTCCGTAAGCTATGTAGGCATACAACAGGGTTTCTGTATCACTAGACGACTTGAACGTGTGTGAGGTCACTAGGGATGCTCTAATTTCCCAATGATTATAAATCTCGCCATTAAAAATAAGCACAAAGCGACCGTCTTCGGAAAGCATGGGTTGATGCCCATTTGCCGAAAGGTCTTGAATAGCAAGACGTTGTTGACCTAAATACAGGTTTGTTATCTCGAAAAAACCAGCATCATCTGGCCCTCGATGAGCCATCGTTGATAAGGAGGCAAATCCGTCCTGCTGTTTATTCGATACGATTCCGTAAATACCACACACGTTAGTTAAGATTTAGTAATCGTTGCTATAATTTGTTTTAAATCCTGTAGGCGGCGGTCGTAACTGAATAAGTTAACCGCTCTTTCTCTGCCTAAATGTCCTGCCTCTTGGGCTAGACGTTTGTTTTTTAATAAACGGATAATTGCATTTGCCATTCCGTCAATATCATCACAATCAACTAATGAAGCCACGTTACCAACTACTTCAGGAACTGCCCCCACGGCACTCGTTATCACAGGACTTCCGCAGGACATGGCTTCTAAAATAGCTAAACCAAAACCCTCAAAACGAGTAGGTTGTAAGTATAAAGTACATTTTTGGAGATAGTTAATTTTCTCTTCCTTACTGATTAATCCTAAAAAAAGTACGGTGTCTTCTAGCTTTAATTCTTCTACCAACTTGGTAAGAGCAGGATAAGCAGAACCTTTTTCACCTGCAATACAAAATTTAATAGAAGGGTATTCTTCTTTGACCAAAGCCGCTGCTCGTATAATTTCAAAAATTCCTTTTCGTTTGGCGTTGAATTCATAAAGCCATGATACCGTAAAAATCAACTCCTCTTCTCTTTTTGGGTCTGTGGATGGTTTGTACTCATCGGTGTAAATGATATGGGGTGAGTAGTAGGGTTTTCTACAGCCTAGCATTTCTGTTACACTTTTGTATTCACATTCAGATACAAAAACATTTGCATCTGCCAACCACAGCGAAGAACGCAACCACAAACGCTGAAGCAGTGGTCGGTCGTAATAATTGATTAATCCTTTGGGTAAAATATGGTCAAATGTTCCTGTAATGATTAGAGGTTTACCCCTCAGTTTCGCCTTCAAAATAGGGATAAACGAAAAAGTCCACCACCAGCAGAAATAAAAATCTGCATTCCAAGGGACTTCACTAAAACGGGTTGCAAGAATTACTTCATGACCAAGGTCTTGTAATATTTTTATATCCTGAGCATAAAACTCGACTCTATGTAAAGTGGCAAGACGTTCTTCTCTCGTTTTGTCTTGTAATCGCACAAAAAAACAAATTTTCATGTTATTCAACGGTTAATATAATAGGGTGATTTTGTTTCTATAGAACAACCAAGCGTAGCATCTGTATAGACTCCATACTAGAAATGAGAATATACTTGAAATTAAAAATCCAGAAATGCCTGATACTAAACCTCCTTCTGCCAATTGGTTATATTCAGACAGCCATGAACATAGCAATAAAAATACCAATAGATTTTTGTTGGTTAATTCGCCTGTCCGATTGATTTTGCGTAGCATTAAGGCTTCAAGCACATAAAAAAACAATCCTGCAATAGGAGCGATGATAAGTATGCCCAAGATTCCAAAGTCACAAATCATCGCACCAATTAGATTGACGGCAAAGGAGGTGCCATCATAAGGTAAGTCTAAGTAATAGCAGATTTGTTCAGAAGCGATTCGAGGTTTATCAGGCCAAAATGCTCTTGGAATAAGTAAGGTAAATAGTTGACCATGATAGGCTCCGCCCATGGTTAATTCATGCCTTGTTACGATACTGTCGGTCATGTAAATAAATGCTCGATGAATACCTCCTAAAAGTCTTGCAGAAGCTCCGCCTATCACATTGCTAACAATGTTGCCCTTTTCTATTGCGACTTCCTGATTACTACGAAGCTGTGTTTTGAGTGCAATTAAAACAAAGGCTGGAATTAATAAAGGGATAAAGCGAATGTTCAGAATGAGAGAAAATGTCTTTCTGACCCCATAAAATAGGGAGAGCGGAATTAAGTAGGTAATGATGTAATTAATAATCTGAGCCTTGGAGTGCGATAAACTAGAAATTAGTAATAACAATACAAAGTCAACAAGGACTTTTTTGTAGTTTAAGTCTTTCGATAAATCATGGCGAAAGACTAAGCCCATCGGAATTAGAAATTCAGAAATATGAATAAATGCACTAATTCCAAGTGTATCTTCGGGTTTTATGTCAATCGTAAATTCCCCTTTGAGTAACGAAAGATAGCCTAATAGGCTTAATTTAATGAACAAGCCAAACATCAGATAAAAAGGAGTTCTTATTTGATTGCTTTTTAGAACGAGTAGATTTTTCGAGTTCAATAAACTTGCTATCAAATAGGCTACATCTATCAACAGTAAACCGAGTAATAACAAACTATTGCCAAGTTCTCGCATGGGCATAGTAATAGCCGTCATGAAATCATAAGAGACTAATCGAATTGGTTCAGCCTCCCAGAAATCGTCCGAAAAATAATCACCTAACACATGTATCAACAACATTGCTTTCATCCAAAATAAAATAGTCACTACCTTATTTTTGATTAGTATTAATGTGCTGATAAACAGATAAGTGATTAGTAATAATGTGTAAAAAGGGAAATCCATAGGCTACGAAAAGAATAGTTTATAGCATATTTTCGATAGCACTTGTTCAAAGAAAACGTATTGCCTTAATTGATGATTAATTCTTAAAAAGAATCTTTTCGGTTTTGCTATTGTATTCAGAAATTCCTTGACTGATAACGTGATATTTAATTGTTTTTTCCCTTGGTTCTCATGTAAGCGATGATAGAAAATCGCTTTGTCTGCAAATGAAAAAGTAGCATTACTCTCGCAGAGTTGAAACAAAAAACCAAAATCATCTGAGCCTTTATTTTTCAAATCTGGAAATCCGCCAATCTCTTCATAGACCGTTTTTTTGATGACATATTGCCCTGGGGAAACCGCAAGATTTGCAAACATAAAAAAACTCAAATCTGCCACCTTACTTGCCCGCTTGTACCACCAATCAGTCCAAAGACGGTGGTGTTTACGAAGTTGCCCATGATCATACACGACTAATGAAGCGAGACCACAATCTACTTTAGGAAACAAAACCTGTTGATAAAAGTCTTTCGTAATAAAATCATCTTGGTCAATAAAATGCAGATAGCTTGCCTTTGCATAACTAGCTCCTAGATTTCTTGCAGCCCCTTGTCCTAAACAATGCGTATTTTGAACGAGCTGTACCTTAGCGTATATGTTTTTTTCATTACATACCAACTCAATGAAACTGGCTATATCTTCCTGAGGGTCGTCATTAATCACAATGATACGATGGATATACACTCGATTCTCTGGTGTACATAACGATGAAACTAAGTCTTCAAAATGATGTTTATTGAATGCAAGAAGCTGATAACAAGGAATAATTACATCTACTTGCGGTGCTGTTTCATAAGCGTCCATCAACCTGATTTTTATCTATAATTGATTTAATATCGAAAAACACGTGATTCTTTTTTGTGAAAGAAGAGATATTCATGGTCTCAAACTCACGATGAGCTACGGCTAAAATAACCATATCATAATCTGAATATAATTGGTCTGTCAAGGATAAATGGTATTCCGTCTTGACATCATTTTTATTTGCCCAAGGGTCATAAATGTCAACATCTATGCCAAAAGAAGTTAGCTCTTTATGCACCTCTACTACTCCAGTATTACGAATATCTGGGCAGTTTTCTTTGAACGTAAAACCTAGAATAAGCCCTTTAGCACGTTTAATTGGTATCTCTTTTTGAATCATCAATTTGATTACCTTATTGGCTACAAAGACACCCATATTGTTGTTGATTCTTCTTCCAGCACCAATTACGGCTGGGTAGTACCCCAAGCTTTTGGCTTTGTGAATCATATAATAAGGGTCAACACCAATACAATGACCGCCCACCAAACCAGGCTTAAATGGTAGGAAATTCCATTTTGTACCCGCTGCTTCTAAGACCTCGGTTGTATCAATTCCCATGCGGTCAAATATCAACGCTAATTCGTTTACAAACGAAATATTTACATCTCGCTGGCAGTTTTCAATTAATTTAGCCGCTTCTGCTACTCGGATTGACGATGCTTTATGAGTCCCTGCTTCTAAAATGGAATCGTAGAGTTTATCAATAAATGTGGCAATCTCGGGCGTACTTCCGGAGGTGATTTTGAGAATTTTCGTCAGCGTCCGTACTTTATCGCCAGGATTGATGCGTTCTGGTGAGTAACCGCAAAAAAAATCTTGATTGAATGTTAAACCGCTTGCTTTTTCAAGAATGGGAACACAATCGTCTTCCGTACAACCAGGATAAACCGTTGATTCATAAACGACAATATCTCCCTTTTTCAATATCCTACCAACATCCTGACTTGCAGCTTGTAAGAACTGTAAATTAGGTCGCTTAAAAATATCAATAGGAGTAGGAACAGTAATAATAAAAATGGTCGTTTCATTTACCGAGTTGAGATTTTCAAACGATGATGTAAAGGTTAAATGGACGGCTTCTTGCACTTGTAGCTTTGTTAACTCAAGTGTTTTGTCATAGCCATTATTTAATTGCTCTATTCTCGTCGGATTAATATCAATCCCTATGGTATGATACTTTTTACCAAACTCTACAGCTAATGGAAGCCCAACATATCCCAAACCTACCACCACAATTCTAGGGTTGATAGGTGTTTTCTCTTCAAACAATTTCAAAATAGTATAATTTATAAAACAGCGTTGAACTAAGTAATAATACTTGATTATGAATATTTCAAATTCATAATCAAGTATTAAGACATATTTATGTTAAGAATCATATATGAAC
>JARXAV010000106.1 GCA_029865665.1 Flectobacillus sp.
GGCGTAATTGACTCGCCAGATATTCCGCTAAACGTTTCTCGTAGCTTCCTACAAGCTGATTCAAATGTTAAAAAAATCAATAGCTATATCACTCGTAAAGTTGCCGAAAAACTAGCTGAATTGTTCAAGAATGACAGAACTGGCTACGAAGAGAAGTTTGAAAACATCGGTCTATTTGTTAAATATGGTATGATTTCTGACGAGAAATTCTACGATAAAGCAAAGGATTTCTGCTTGCTTCAAAGTGTTTCGAACAAATACTACACGTTTAACGAGTATGCAGAATTTGTTCAGGAGAATCAAAAAGATAAAAATGACGATGTTGTTTACCTCTATACTACTGATGTTAAAGCTCAAGATAGTTTTATTCAGTCGGCTAGTAAACGAGGTTATGATGTCTTGAAACTTGACAGCGTATTGGATAGTCACTTTATCAATATGCTTGAAAGTAAATTGGTAAAAACCAATTTAAAACGAGTAGATGCTGACACCATAGAGAAACTTATTGATAAAGGTATTGCACTGGAGGCGGTGCTTTCTGAATCAGAAAAAGAGTCTGTGAAGAAGGTATTCGATGAAGTCATTGCAGACAGTACTAAAGCAGTACAGTTAGAAGCAATGCCAGTGGATGAGCTTCCAGCAGTAATAACTCAAAATGAGTTTATGCGTAGAATGACAGACATGTCTCGTACTGGTGGCGGTGGAATGGGAATGTTTGGTGGAATGCCAAATAATCATATCGTTTCAATTAACGCAAATCACCCATCAATTACGAAAATAGCGAACGAAACGGATCTTGTTGAGCAGAAAAAGTTAGCTAAACAAATTTACGATTTAGCCCTATTATCTCAAAATATGTTGACAGGTGCAGACTTAACTGCATTCATTCAACGTACCGCTGCAACATTATAACACAAATAAAAAGCCCCATTGCTGGGGCTTTTTATTTACTCAATTTTTCTTATTTTACTGATAGAATTCTAAATTCTGTACGTCTATTTTCTTGATGTTGCTGTTCTGTACATCTCACACCGTCCACACATTCATTAGCTAATTCCTTCTCGCCATAACCATTCGAAGTCAAGCGTTTAGCATCAATACCTCTGCTTGTTAAATAATCAACAACAGCTCTTGCTCTATTAGACGATAATTGCATATTATAACCATCGCTTGCTCGTGCATCTGTATGCGAGCGAATTTCAATAGCCATATCAGGATACTTTTTCAAGAGAGGTACTAAATATCTATCCAATTCTCTTGCGGCATCTGAACGAATGAAAAATTTATCTAAATCATAGTAAATATTCTTCAAGATAAATGTATCTCCTTCGCCATACATTTTTTGTGTATTCTCAATCGTTTTACCAGCTTGGTCTTTCTTAACTTTTCCGATAACTTCCTTATTAGTTGCATATCTATCCTTTTTAGTGGTCAAGGTATGCTCAACACCTGGTTGCACTTTAAATTCGTATGAACCATCAGCTCCAGTAGTAACAGTCTGGGTTGTTTTATCCTTCGGATTTTCTAAAGTTACTTGTACCCCAGCAACTGGTTGTTGATTTTGTTCTGATTTAACAACTCCTTTCAAAATAGCACTTTGTGCTTTATCTAAATAAATAGACAGCGTTGTGTTCTGTGCCGTAGCATTTTTAGTAGAAAACAAAACCGAATTCATTTGATAGCCTTCTTTGATAGCTTTGAATTCGTACTCAGCATTCGCTTCCAAACATAGGCTTGTTGAACCATCAATACCCGTTACTTTTAAATCTCTATTTTCAGCATTGACAATTGTACGAATATCCACATTTTCTAATACTTTTTTCGTTGTGGCATCGTATACAATTAATGTTAATGGACGGCATACTCTTGTGAATGAATAAATATTATCATCATGAACTCCTCTTTTTCGATTAGATGCAAAGAAACCTTTCGTACGTTCCCCATCTGTAATTAAACCAAAGTCATCTTTCTCTGAGTTAATTGGAGCGCCCAAGTTTACAACCCCTTTGGTGGCAATTCCATTTTTCATCTCAGCATAAAACATATCCAAGCCTCCTAACCCTTCGTGTCCGTCGGATGCAAAATATAAATTCTCTTTTTCATCCACGAATGGGAACATTTCATTTCCCTCTGTATTAATATCTTTGCCAACATTAACTGGAGACCCCCAATTCCCGTTATTATATTCTACAACATAAATATCCGTTCCTCCAAATCCTCCTGGCATATCCGAAACAAAATACATTTTAGTATTATCAGGTGTCAAGCTCGGGTGACCACAAGAATATTCATCCGAATTAAAAGGTAATTCTTTGGCATTGGCCCAAGCTCCTTTTTCTAAATCAGACATGTAAAGCTTCAAACGATTCGTTCCATCTTTTGATTCTCTTGCACCACGACCTCTGGAATAGTTATTTCGGGTTAAAATTACTTTTTGTTCGCCCTTAAAGAAGCACATTGGGCCTTCGTGATATTTTGTATTGAGTGTTCTACTAAACTCTTCAACTTTAGTAAGCTGCAAAGCGGGAGCTTCAATATCTGCACTACTTGCTGCAGCCCCACCTGCTGAAGCTGCTCCCACATAATTAAGGTTGTTCAACTGAGCAGTGTCTGGTGTGATGTATAAATCCAAGAAAGGTGTTTGATTCCAATTGAATACATGCTTAACTGCACCTGCTTCTTCTCTTGCTGAACAAAAAACTAAACCTCCTTTATAGAACATCGGGCTAAAATCTGCTTGACGGGAGTTAATGGGTAAATAGTTAATCTTATAGGAAGACGAATCTCTGTAATATCGACTCATATCCATATAAGATACCGTAAACCGTTTTCCTCTTAAATCAGCGTCTTGTTTTTCTCCATAAACGGAGTAGGCTTTTTGGGCATCTTTGTACTTGCCATTAGCCGCTAAAGCCTGTGCATAATACAAATAATTTTCACTTTCTACGGTTGGATATAACTTTAATAAATCCGAAAACGCATGTTCTGCATTACGGGTATCTTGTACTTTACGATAAGAATATGCCAATTTCTTCAAAGCCTCTTTTCTAGCACTTGAATCAATTTTAGCATCAGAAAGGAAGTCCTCATACAGACGAATAGCATCAATATAACTTAACTGTTCAAATTGACGATTCGCAGCTTTTAGCTTGGCCTGTGAAAAAACGCTTTCATGCCCACATAAAATAAGCAGGACAACAGACAAGGCTATATATAATAATTTCTTCATGATTTTTAGACGCTTCGGCGGAAGATGAAAACTTACGTTAGAATAGAACGAATGAACTACGAAACACAAATAGCGTGCCAAAACTAAGAAGTTTGGCATCGTCCGAGCGTTCTATTAAACTCAGCAATCGTAAGATGTTCATTTACAAAATTAATGTTCAATTTTCATCTTGAAATTTTCTTTAGACCTCACCCATACCACACAAACAATAATGAGGGTCATGGCTCCACCAAAAATAACAGAAGGGACTGTCCCCATCAATTTTGCTAAAAGTCCAGATTCAAAAGCTCCCAGCTCATTTGATGAACTAACAAAAATTCCGTTTACAGACGCAACTCGACCTCTCATTTCGTCTGGTGTGAAAAAACGTAAAATAGTTTGACGAATAACCACACTTACGCTGTCAAAAGCTCCCGTACAAAATAAGGCAATGATAGACAAGGTAAAATTAGTAGAAAAAGCAAAAATGAGCGTTGCTAGACCAAAACCACCCACCGCTAATAGTAAATTCCTCCAAGCATTTTTAAGTGGTGGAAAATAGACCATTAAAAACATGGTAGAAACTGCTCCTATGGATGGGGCAGCTCGTAGAACACCTAAACCCTCTGCTCCTACTTTGAGAACATCTTCTGCAAAAACGGGTAATAGAGCGATAACTCCACCGAATAAGACCGAAAACAAATCTAAGGAAATAGAGTACAAGATAATTTTGGTACTAAATACAAACTTGATTCCTTCTTTAAGACTCGTAAATATATCGACTTTCACTTCATTCTTTTCAGGAATTGGAGGAGAAGTGATGGTAGAAATTAAAATCATTACAACAACTAATAAGCCGACAACAAACCAAAGTGTGTTTACTAGACCCAGATAAGCATACAAGAAACCAGCTACACCTGGCCCTAAAATAGCACCTGATTGCCACAATGAACTAGCCCAAGTAGCGGCATTTCCAAAAATTTCTTTAGGAACTAAAAATGGATTCAAAGAAGAGGATGCAGGACTATAAAAACCTTTAGAAAATCCAATTAAAATAACCATTCCATATACAGTCCAAAGTTTTTGACTAATCCCAAAACCTGCAGCAGGACTCATTGCCCAGACTAAACTGATAGAGCCTAGTAGGATCACAAATAAACTGATTAACATGATTATTTTTTTATCTCTCCTATCTGCAAAATAACCTCCAAATAAGGCAAGCGAAATATAAGGAAGAGCTTCTGCCAACCCTATTAGCCCAAGTGCCAATGGGTCGTGCGTTATTTTATAGAGTTCATACCCTAATACGACTTCTTGCATTAATAAAGCCATCGTAAAGAAGCCATTACCAAAAATATAGGCAACGAATTGGGGGTATTTTAGGGCTGCATAGGGAGAGTTATTGAGTGTTGTTTCTGAAGTATTCATGCGATTAACAGTAGTAATGTTGGTAATAAAAAAACACCATCACCAATCCAGCGATAGCGATCCTTTTTAAGAAAAAAAGAAGCGTATAAAGGGATTATCATCAGAATAAAACTCATGATGATAAAGAGTATTGCGACTTGCTGTTGAAAATGGTTAGTTGAATGTACAAGAGAAAAAACACTTCCCAAAAAGAGGACGATAAATATAAAAATAATTACATTTTTTGTTTTATTTTCACCTAAAAAAGAAGCTAATGAATATACGGTTGGAAACTTTCGTTGCTCGCACCATGAAAACACTAATAAGTTTTGAAAGACGATTAACATAAATAATAAACCATAACATCCATTAATCGCATGAGGGATAGTTGTCCCCCATACGCCTGCGGTATATACCCATGTTGTAATGAACTCTTTGCCATACTGATAGGAACTGTTATCTTGTAATTTACTAACAATCCAGAGGTAAAGTATTGTTACAAATGCAATTAGACTTCCGATTAAAATGGCAATAATAGGCAGGTAAAAAAGCAAGCATAAAATGCTCACTAAAATAGCACAAACTGATGGCCAAAGTACTCTTTCATAATGTTGATGAAAAAGATGACGTTCAGTCGGAACTTGGGTTGGCTTACGATTATCAAGCAAACGGTCTAGGGTATAAATCACAAAAATTGATAAGCCCAGCACGACGGTATTCAAATAGTTTATCGGAGATTTTCCGTCGGGTAATTTCCAAAATAATGCGTTACAAACCATTGCTCCTACTACTACATCTATGCTTAACAAATTAAGCCTCTTCACAAATTTCATCATTGTCTAATCATCCAATTCATCCTTATAGATTAGAATTAGTTGCATTACTTTTCACTTTTATAACGTCTCCTACCTGTAATTTCCCTAACGATTTCGGAATTACATTTTGTCCAAACAATACCTTATTCCCAACCTTTCTATACTTAGAAAGCGTAGCTAGTGGTTCAGAAGATGTACGCTCTCCAGTCACAGGATTTATTGTAATTAAAATACATCTTGCACAAGGTTTTACTCCCCAAAAATCCACTGCTCCGAGTTGGAATTCATACCATGATTCCTCCTGATACGGACTAGCTCCTTTTACAACAAAATTTGGTCGAAAACGATTCATTGTAACCGCAGATTCCAGTCGATTATTCAAATCATCTAAGGACGATTGTCCGATTAACAAGAACGGATACCCGTCTGCAAACGACGTTATATCTACATCTGTTTGTGCATATCGAGGGTCAATAGCACGTTTCGAAGAATCTGGCATATAAACTAAATGAACTTGTTTATCAAGCTGATTTGAAAACCAAAGCGAGACCTCTTCGCTTACTTCATTCGCCCAAATCATATCGTCCCAAACTTTCACTTCAACCTGTTTGTTACTGTATTGTTGGGTCGAAAAAGATAGGCTTTGGTTCGATTTTCTATTCGTAACTTCGAGGAAACCATCCTCTGTTAATGCCACCGAAAACAAAGCTAAGGATGCGTATTGGCGTTGTGTTAAGAAGACACCTGCATCGTCAACAAGTAACCAACGACGGTCGTATTCAAGACCACGTTCCGTAACGTTTGCTTCATTTAGCGAAATACCTCCTAACGACTTGATAGGATAAATCCAGATTTCAGAAAGTGTAATCATTGCTTTATTTTTAGAATGGACAAAGATACAAACAAAAAAGCCTAATGAATGAGACGATTCATTAGGCTTTTCTGACTTTAAGTAGTCATCAGTTTAAAGTTGAATGTTCAAAGATTTCGATAAACCACTATTCGCTAATAGTTTATGCCCAATCTTGAAACAAAAATATCATAAACTATTTATCAACGAGTACTTACTAACATAACTACTTAATATAAAACCCAAGTATCTTTAGAACCTCCTCCTTGAGATGAGTTAACCACAAGCGAGCCTTTGCGTAACGCCACTCGTGTTAAACCTCCAGGAATTACTTGTACCCCATTTCCATAAAGAACATAAGGACGTAAATCCACGTGACGACCCTCTGCGTGATCATCCACTAAAGACGGGACACGAGAAAGCGAAATAGTAGGCTGTGCGATATAATTACGAGGGTTATCTTTTATTTTCTGTTTAAATAACTCCTGCTCTTCCTTCGTTGATTTCGGCCCAATTAACATCCCATAGCCACCCGCCGCATTGGCTTCTTTTACGACCAGTTTTTCAATATTTTCCAACACATAAGCACAATCTTCATCCTCTCCACAAATGTACGTATCTACATTTGGCAAAATAGCCTCTTCACCTAGGTAATATTTGATAATTCTAGGCACATAAGCATAAATTACTTTATCGTCAGCAACACCAGTTCCTGGAGCATTTGCTAAGGCTACACGCCCCGCTTTATACACCTCCATAATCCCTGGAATACCAATTAAGGAATCAGGATTAAATGCTTCTGGATCTAAGAAGGTATCATCAATGCGTCGGTAAATTACATCGACAATTTGGAAGCCTTTGGTTGTACGCATTTTCACATAACCTCCATCGACCACTAAATCACGAGCATCTACTAATTCGACCCCCATTTGTTGAGCTAAATACGAATGTTCGAAGTAAGCAGAGTTATAAATACCTGGTGTCAAAACACATATTGTAGGGTTGGGTCTGCCTGCAATGTGTTGCAGCATTTCTAATAAACGAGTAGGGTAATCAGAAATAGGCTGAATACGGGTTTTAGCAACCACCTCTGGGAAAGTACGTTTTAACAATTCACGATTCTCAAGCATATACGATACACCTGAAGGGCAGCGAAGGTTATCTTCTAATACCATAAATTGACCGTCATCGCCTCTAATTAAATCTGTACCCGTAATGTGAATCCAAATGCCTTTAGGAGGGGTTACTCCTTTCATTGGATGTAAAAAGTCCTTTGATGTTTCAATTAAATCACGAGGAACAATCCCATCATTTAGAATTTTTTGCTCGTTATAAATGTCTTGCAAAAAGAGATTCAGAGCCGTAATCCGTTGGACTAAGCCTTTTTCCAGATGCTCCCAATCCTCCGCAGATAAAACTCTTGGGATAATATCAACAGGCATAATACGTTCAGTACCTTCATTTTCAGAATAGACATTAAAGGTAATACCCATGGCCATTAAGGCACGTTCTGCGGCATGATGACGACGTACAAATTCATCAACCCCCATCTGCTCTACACGCTCTTTAAACGCCTCATATCCACTTCGAACATTCCCTTCGGCATCGAACATTTCATCATAAAACCCGTCGGTTTTGTAGTTTTCAAAGCTAAAATTCATACTCAGTTTTCTTTATATAACCTCATTGTCTTTCGTGGGGTTATGGGTCTTTGAATTAAATTATTTATGAAGCGATGAATAAGGTTGGGCTTAAAGCTTAAACTTCAAATACCTTATTCAAAGAATAAGTAATGCTACGTTAAGCGTTCTTGTATCTCTAAGATAATATTTTTTTGTTTCGATTCAAAATAATGTTCTCTTCCGAAAAAATGCTCAATTCAGCTATTTCTGTGGCTATTTAGCTTAATTACAAAGAATTATCTAAATTTAAGCACTATCAAGTTTCTGAAAAATGAGTACTTATACTCAAAGTTCAAGTTTGAGTGTTTTTTCATAAAAATGATGTAAATTAGAGAAACAATCTAGTTAAAAGTATTATGGTCTCCATTATCTCCGAATTTACCTCCTATCTATCCTCTCCACTTGGCGACCTTGAGGTTTCGGCCACAGAAGAGTATATCTCTTCTATCCATTTTGTGGAATCAATAAAGCGACCCAGTCCACGAAAACTATCAACAGAGTACGTGCCTGATAGTATTCATGAATTAACATTTCAGCTAGAAGAATATTTTGCAGGAAAAAGAAAAACCTTTGATATTGCATTCAAGCAAGAAGGAACAGCTTTTCAACAACTGGTATGGAAGGAATTAGAGAATATACCTTTTGGCAAAACCATTTCATATTTGGAACTATCCAGAAGAATTGGTAACGAAAAAGCAATTAGAGCAGTAGGAACGACCAACGGGTTAAACCAAATGAGCCTTATTGTACCCTGTCATAGAGTAATCGGTTCAAATGGTTCACTTGTTGGGTATGGCGGTGATTTATGGCGTAAAAAATGGTTACTGGCACACGAAGCAAAAGTGTCTGGCTCTTATCAAATGGAATTGTTTGGCAACTAAACTACGATGTCTAGTTCTTCCCCTCCAGAAGCAATACAGAGTTGCTTGTATTTGCCTGGGGTAACTCCTACGTATTTCTTGAAAATGATAAAGAAATAATTGGTACTACTGAAACCTGCCTTAAAACAAGCATCACTAATGTCATTGAGCGGATCAGCCAGTAGTTCTTTGGCAATTTTGATACGCTCTTGATTGATGTAATCAATGGGGGTAATTCCTAATTCTCGTTTGAACTGACGAAAAAAATTGGGTTTACTCATACAAGCCAAATCACACAATTTGTCAATATTCAATTTCTCAGTCGTATGTTCCTTTATATACTGCACGATAAACGCAAAACGATGGGTACTTGTATGTTTTTGATAGTTATCAATCAGCAATCCACGGGCTTGTGTTTGCATGAGTCGTATTAATAGTTCGTTGATGGTGTAATTCGCAAAAAGGTCTTTTGCTGCATTACTTTCAGAAGAAACCTTCACTAAGCGGTCAATCGTATCGGTTACTTCTAATGAATTTTTTAGATGAAAGCTATCTAAATTTATTTTCCAAAGATCATTCTTTTCTACTTTCGCATACTTTTCATTCAATAGATTAATGGTTTCCTTTATTTTCTCACTCTTAATTGCCAACGCCATACATTGAGTTGGGTTTGAGAAATCCGCTTCGGGAAAATCTATTTTCATGATTTCATTTTCTGGTACAATCACCGACTCTCCAGGCAAATAT
>JARXAV010000267.1 GCA_029865665.1 Flectobacillus sp.
TTTTCTATAGTACACATAAAACTGTTGCTGTGGCTATTTAGATTTATTTTGAGATAACATAGGATAGAGAATGATAAATCTTACAGTATTGACCGCAACTGCGACGTGCTCCCAGTAGAATATGATATATTTCGATCACTCATCGATGTTGGTGAAAAGTTTGGATTTAGAAAAATTATTCACGAGGTAAAATAGTCAGGGTCTGAATATTTTAACTTATCGTGGCTGGTGACTAAATGTGATTCGGGAAAAAAATGTGCATAAAAATACTCAGGGTCTGAATATTTTACATGCCTGATTATCAATCAAGTGAATGGGTAATTAAAATAATCATACTCTGAATATTTCCTATAGCTGAAATGATTAAACTGTCGTCCAGTGTCCGTCTGCGTGTAAGGAATTCCTACAGAGAAATCCTACCTAGTGGGACTTTTTTTTCAAGAGAAAAATAACCCCTGCCGAACGACATCACACTGGTACAAAATTACAATATTATGGTATGGCAATATTGCAATATTGTATTGTACACAACTTACTATTAACTTACAATATCTAATGTCGGCTTGCGGAGGATTTCTTTCTTCTCGGAAATCCGTAGCCCGCGGAGCGTTACAAACTTTTTTGCCCAAACGCCCCCTCCCCCCCAACAAAAAAATGCCCCTGCGGCGCAGCCCCTATCGGCTTGTTAATTAGAAACAATTTTTATTAATATATTTGTCTCCTTTTTTTCTATCTTTTATCCTATAAGTATCCCCAACTTTATTTTTTTTTAGCACGTGTTTTCTTTTTCCCTTTGTCATTCTGAGAATCGTCATTTGCGACTCTTTTTTTGTTATTTGCTGCGTTTGATTTTGTTGTTGTTGCAGACTCGTGATCTGATTCAACGCCTACGTCATTAATAGTTGTCTTTTTTTTTTTTCCTGAGTAAATTACAGGGTCATAATCGTCTTCTTCTTCCTTATCCAAAATTCGTATTGTGTTTTCCGCATCTGATTTGTTTGTTGTTGCAGGATCTTGATCTGATTTATCACTGACATCATTAGTGGCTTCCTTTCCTGATTCAGTTGTTTCATTGTCACTGGCTACTGCATCTTGGCTATTATTTCCAAGTATATTTTCGTGACCTGATTCTTTACCAAGTGTTTTTTCCCTATCAGGGTCGTCACTGTCTTCATCATCACCAAAAAGATCATATATTTTTCTTTGATTATTAGTATCAATAAATGATTCGTCATCATCATCGCTGTTGTCATCATCGTCTTCGATGTCAATCTCTTCAATAGCATCTTTTGTTTCTTGTTCAGGCTCAATTATATCAGCATCAATTTCTTCTTGATATAACGACTCTATCTCAGAGAAGGTATCTTTCCAGCTTTTTGTCATTTTTGTGCCTGTAGCATTGTAGTGCATTTGCATGATTGATAACATCCCTAGTTCAATAATATTTTTCTCTTTCTGTTGAGTGTTATTCAATTTTTTCAATTTGTTGTACCTTGAATGACTTAGTTTCAAAGCGTCCGCTATGTTGTGATTTAATGTGGCGCTGGTCTTGTTTTCACCACTCCAATCATATTTACTCAATAGTTTGTCTTCCTCTGTAACTGATGCAGTTGCGTTTGTCACTGCTGTGTCGATGTCTGATTCTTTTTTCCAGTTTATTTCATCATTTGTTATTTTGTATGAAATCATTGGTCTCTTTAGATCCTTGTCATTGTTGAGTATTCTGTCATCATTTTTGTCTATACCTATATGTGGTTCCAATAAGTAATATGCCCATTCAAGTAATGATAGGCATGCATGTTGGGAAACATCAGCAGCGGCAGTTGGGCGGATCATGTCAAAGCTTTTAATATTTGTTTCTTGCCCATCACCATCGATCATATACAGGTCAATTGCGTCTTTAGGAAACCTTTGTTTTCGAGGCATATAATTTCCATATTCAAAGAACGTTTTCTTTCCATTCTTCCAGAAATATTCTTGGATCATTCGATGCCATGTTAAAATAACCAATGGAATTGCAAAATTGGTCATTTTTTCGAAATTCATTTTCGTGCCGTGTTCACAACGTATGAATGATCCATAGTGCTCTGTTTTTTTAGGGTGGAAAAGGATGTCAAGGCATACTTGGGCACGTTTTTTTTCATGGTCTTGTTGTTGTGATTTCTTCATAAACTGAACCACACAATGTATGTCTTTTGACCACGTATCGAGGTTTGTTTTAAACTTTGGACTCAGTCCGAATTGTTGTAAAATTTGAACCAATTCGAAAGATACCCAACATTGAACAACTTCATAGAAGAATTGTGGTTTGCCCAGATCGTTAAATTGACTTTCCCTATTCTTTGCAATTTTGTTTCCTAAAACATAACTTGCGTTCAAATGAAACCATGAAATACAATCTATTCGATCGAGTTTGATAAAGATATTGATTTTTCGACATAAATATGTTAAGTTGTTGGATACATGATAAAATAATCACACCATGAATATTTTATCATGAACTCACTCATAGTTTTTAAAAATGCATTGTCATCAATATTTGGTGTCAAATCAAATCGTTCCAATGCTTTAATCATCAAATTATCCGTCTTGTTTTTTTGGAACATAAAGCAAGCGTTATATAACGTCATGATGAATACTGCCACAGGAATTACTTGATATGTCCCCTTACACATATTGAGATATTCTGATTTCACTTCTGGTAAATAATCAACCACTGATATGTGTGTACTGTTTTGATTGTAGGCTCTTGTTAGGAAAGCGTATCGACATGTGAAGTTGATCATTGCTTTATTTGTAGGATCAGAAACAATTTTCGACGGTATTTCTTTCTTGATTTTTGCATGTAGCATCGTAATGATAGATGGTAGCATTAGATAACCATTGTAGAAACGTGGATCAACTTTCCGAACTGCGTTTTTAGTTCCACCCACATCCACTGTCATCCCGTCCCATTGAATTGCATAGGGTGGATAGTCGTTAATTTGCAATTTTGTCTCCTCCTCTGTTAGTTCTGATAGTTTGTATTTGGATCTCTTTGTCATATAATCTAGAAAATACCGTTTGGCTTTTTCATTGAGCGGATCATCAATGAATGTATCCCATTTCTCGTTGTTTAGAAGCTCACAATATTGATAGACTTCATAATCATCATTATCGTTCTCTTTCATTTTTTTCGCGTGAACATCTTTTTTTACTTGCGCCTGAATTTTGTATTTGTGAAATAGGTTTGGCCTGCTCGTTATCTGGTTACGTTTTTCCGGATTACTCATCTGTTGGTCATTTAGTAATGTTTTACTCAGTAGAGACGAGATGCTGTTTTCCGCAGACGTTTTTTTGCTGATGCTGATGAGTTCACTGTATTTTGTGATTTTATTGGTAAAGTCTTCAACTGAATTCTTGGTTATAGGCCCTTTTACTGCCTTTGGAATGATTGCTTTTATGTTGAATTGCTCTGATAACATGGAAGCTTTTTCCTTTCCATCAAAGATGTCACTTAACCGTTCATGAGGTTTTTTGTTGTCGTATTTAAAATTTTCAATTTGCTGTTGACTGAAAAACTCAGATGTCAGAGACTTGAATTTTATTTCGTTCTTCGTGAAGTTAAAAGTAGATGAAGTAAGACTTAACAACAGAGCAGTGTGCCTGTGTAGTCCTTCATAAAAACTCATCCAGATGTTGTCTGTAGTGCTTCGATACTTAACAGTCATCAATAGATAGAAGTACTTTGATGCAGAATCTGTGATATGTCCTTTTCGTGTCCTCTTCTCTTTAACATTTGCCCATTCATCAGCAATATCAAAATATTTTACAACTTTTGCTTCACCATCTACAGTTGTTGGGTCTGTACGTAGTAACTCTTGAAATTCCTCTGACTTTACTTTTGTCAAGAGCTTATCGTCATCTCTGAATAAAGGTCTTTTCAATACATCTTTTTCCGCCAGCGACACGTCTGGATTCATAGGAACTAATTTGATAACATTTTTTTTTTTTGTAGTTTCCTGTGTAACGTTATTGGCAAAATAAATCCAAATATAAATATTTGAGTAAAAATATAAAAAATACACTATGTGTATATTGATTGACATACTTACAGATTTATCATAATATCCAAGCAATACTGCAGCATCCGAACCCATATCTTGCAAGTGCGTGTTATCCATAGATGTGTCTCTGCAATAATTTCCTGTCATTGTGGAAATGATGCTTGCAACCATTGTACTGTCGATTCTGTTGTGGTTTATCGGTGCAATATATGCTGCCATATTCGTTTTTCCTGGCTCAATTGCAGTAAGAAAAGGAACAATTCTTGGATGAACTTTGAACTCAATAACATCACATTCTGTTGATAATAAATTTTCAATTTCCCTAGTGCGAGGGGTTCTTGGCTGTAATCAATGAACTAGATTAGTAGTTGTCAAAATACTCAGTGTTTGAATATATTTTCAATGTATTGCTTACCTCGTTGTTACGAACATTTGGTTTTGCTTTAGGAGGAGGTGTCTGTGTTTAAGAATGAAAATGATTAGTTGTTGATAAAATACTCAGTGTCTGAATATTTTAACGCATCTTCTTACTTCATTACTCTGTATTGCTGGTTTGTTTTTCCTAGATACACGAGTATTAACTTGAGACTGCAAATAAATATCTTGTTAGTATGAAGTCGATTAGTACTTGAAAAAATACTCAGTGTCTGAATATTTTTATTTTTTTTCTTACCTCATTACTCTGGTTAGGAGACGTAATGTTACTTACTGGTGTAGTACTCATTTTGACCTTCTTTACTCAGCACGGATGTTCGTTTCCACAGCAGTGGTTGTAGTGACAGAGGCAGGCGTTAGCGGTTCTAAGCCAAAGCAGTGCGTCTTAGCGGTGGTGTTAAGCTGTTTGATGGCGGACGGACACAAACGTAACGTTAGCTGTGTTGTGTTGGCCGTTTAATGATCTTCAGTGGTTTGTGGGCATTGACGGCGCTGTTTCCAAGCGACGGTGGCTGTGGAATGCAAGAGGACAGTTGCCGGGACGGTGTCTCCAGCTGCAGGTGGTGAGCTTGCGGTGGCGTTGGCCGCCTGACAATATACAGCGGTGTTGTCTGGTGATCTGTCGTTTTTCGGCGGCGGGACTATTATAACTATCGCGGGGGGGGGGCAGCGTTGGCAACCGCGAGCATGGTCTCAGCGGCGATGGTGGTGTCGTTTTTGGATGCGTTTTGTTGGTGGGGCGTTTGTGTTTGTTTGTTGTTGTTTATTCAGGATATTGTGGTTGGTTGAGATTCAGCGAAGATTCGGGCAGTTGAAGAATCTACTTCACGTGGGAATCCATTAATTGAAAGTTCTGACGCACTTCCGAGTGCCAGCTGAACATCTGTTTTTTGTTTTGTTCTTTTCTTGTAATATTTTTTTTAAGTTGGAGTTGGAATTCAACATCTGTGTATTTTCGCTGAATTTTTTATGTGTTCTTCATTGAGACTAAGATACGTACATTTTATTATGAAGTAGTAGAATATAGTATATACTCACATCACAACACCATAAAACTCCAAATCAACATAACATCTCCGATCAAATAATAATCATGGCAAACGTCGCCACCAAACGAAAAAAAATAGGTAAGTCAGATCACGATAGTACATGTCGTCGAGGTCGCTCTGCGCGCGGCACGGCGGCGGCGGAATTCCCGGAGGTGCCACTTGTTGTGACGCCTGAAGCCGCATCGCGTGGTCGTGTGTCGACTCCATCGTTGCTCGAACCGACGCCTCGAAATTTGTCGTCACAGTTGACGACGACACAATGTGCAAATCTTTCAACCGCATTATACGCCGAGTCGTCTGCAAGTATCACGAAGAGTACGTCCTCTGGCGTCAAGAAGAGCGCGGAGTATATTGACTTCTGCGATAGCGCTCAGGTTAAGAATGAATGTTTGAAGTACACCACAACCGCTACTGGTCTCCCCTCTGATCAACAGACACAAATTTCATTCCTCTTGAGGAAGTTTAAACCAAGCGCTATTTCAACAGCGTTTTCGATGCTGATTGGCAAGGTTGGAGGATCTGCTCCTATGTTTTTTTTTCCATTGCCATCAAAAAAAGAAGAATTGATTGAACAATTCTTATGCTTGATCTATGATACTAAGTCTATGATGATTAATACTGAATTGGAGTGTTACCGGTATGTGAAAAAATATTCAGACTATGAATATTTAATATTTTGTTATCTGCCATGATTGATGATAATAGATTCATACTCTGAATATTTTATCATCACGACGAAGACAACGATATAATTTTTAGTCTCACTTTTCTTTGTTATACATTTATCCATTAGTACTTTTAAGAAGTCATTGACTCTAAATGATATCAATATCTTCATCCAAGTTGACAAGCTAAAAATTTTAATTGTTGAAGTAATTAATGAAAGTGCTTATGGATTCGACCTTTCAAAAAAAGTCGAAAAAGCAGCAGCCATTAAAGTTGTAACTGATGAAAACGATTTTACTGTTGTTGGTTGGAGTATCAGTAAGATTATTCCCAATTGGGTGAAAACATTCGATGAGTGGAATATTTACATCTGTGACCAAGGCACAAATTTTGGAAACTCCAATATTGTAAATCAACAGATGTTCGGAAGTGAAGTTTGTTTGGAACAAAATTTCGATACTCGAGAGGATAATGTTTTTGATAACTTAGCTGATGAAATCAAAGGCACCAATGGAAAGGTATATCACAACCCATACCTCAAAGTTCAAAATGAGCGTAACTCTGATGGTTGTTTAAAACAAAATGTCAAGACAGGAGAAAAAGATCTTTTTGAGAACTTATCTGATGAAATTGAAGGCACCAATGGAAAGGTATATCACAACCCTTACCTCAAAATTCAAAACGGGCGTAACTCAAGTACAAGTATTGTCAAAACAAAATTTGACGTTAATGCTGACATGTTCGACGTGTGTGGTGATGATTTAAAAATAGAAGTTTCAACTTTCATCACCAAAGCAAACAAGTCAGAACCAATAGATGTTGATGTTTGTGGACCGTTCATGAACTCTAAATCAGGACAAAGTTCATACGTTGTTATCTTTGGAGTACTCAAAAAAGCTTGGACGTTGAAGCCTCTCTTTCTTCGTGGATATCTCGGTACTCTTGTTAAAAAGTTGAACACAAGAAGTGACACCAGTATCAATATTGAACATTGCGAGACATATTATGAATTCAACATTAAAAAAAAGGAATTCGGGAATGAAAGTCTGTGGTTGCGTTTGCCACCAAAAAATGGAAAACCTGGTAACACAATCAAAAGGTTGAATTTTGTACTATCATTTGATGGCACAGCAGATTCAGCTCAAGGCCTTGAAATGGTGAAGGATGCTCTTGAATTTTTAGCATTTACAATGAAAAAAAGGGAAACAGGTCCAGTTGGTGGTCTGTTGCTGAATTATCTTAAAGATCACGCTGAAGGTCTTTACAGACACGTAACTGAGCGTCATCCAAGTTCATATTCAGCTGAAGAGACCTTAACAAATGATATTGATGCCCAGTTCCAGGGTGGTTTCACCATCAACACGAATGCACGGCTTAACCGTTTTATGGTTGATTATGACATAATCCGTGTTTTGAAGAATCACGTTGGTTATAAATCTTGGGATGAAGTTTCAAATACTGAGAGGGAATATTGCTTCAAGAATTACAGTCCAAAATCAGGCCTTCCCATGTGGAATACTATCCAAGAAAATTATGCATGAGTCAAAATACTCACGGTCTGATTATATTTACGTAATGTGGCTATGTGTGAAAAGTAAACAGGAAAAGAATTGACCCATCAAAATACTCAGGGTCTGAATATTTTATATTCCTGTTTGTTAATCAAGTTGAGTTAGGGTTATGGTTAGGGGTTAGGGTTAGGGTTAGGGTTAGGATTTGACGCATCAAAATACTCAGGGTCTGAATATTTTATATTGCTGTTTGTCAATCAAGTTGAATGGATCTTTAGTGAGGGCTTTCTATGTTTCATTTTGTTTTGACTTATTGATTGTCATGGAATAATTTATCTTGTGGCCTATGATCTATTGTTGAAGAAGTGATTCTTATGCTGTGCCAGCTCAAATTGTTGTTAAAATGACTCTGTTATAATGACAATAGTGTTTCAAATTCTAACTTTATTTTTGTTCTTTCTTATAGACTGTGGGTGTAATCTAAGTCCCTCTGCAATGAAGAAGCGTAGGCAAAGACAGAATAAAAGCCAAGAGCTAGTGGCATTGGCAAGGGAAAGTGACAGATCCTCTAAGATGAATCAACGCCAGGCACAAACTGAAGAGCAAGCGGCTTTGGCAAGGGAAAGAGACAGAATCTCTAAGATGAATCATCGCCAAGCGGAAACTGAAGAGCAAGCGGCTTTGAAAAGAGAAAGAGACAGAATCTCTAAGATGAATCATCGCCAAGCGAAAACTGATGAGCAAGCGGCTTTGGCAAGGGAAAGAGACAGAATCTCAAAAATGAATCAAC